>DASZON010000034.1:0-4248 GCA_035550755.1 Actinomycetota bacterium
GTCCGGCGGACCAGGTGGGCCAGCAGCCGGGTGGCGAACCGGCGCCGCTGCTCGCCCCCTGGCGGCCCCGGCGCCCCGGCCGTCAGGCCGACGTCGGCGGCCACGGCGGCCGCCCGCTCCTCGGGCAGGGACAGCACGGCGACCACGTCAAGGGTGAGCTTGATCGCCGGCCGCGGGAAGTACAGGTTGGCCCCGTCGAGCACGCGCAGCTCGATCAGGGTCGGCTCCTGTGTCCCGGCCATGGGCCGGACAATATCGGGTAGGGTGCTCGCCATGAACGGGACGGCCTCGGCCACGGTCACGGACGTCATCAGGAGCCTCGGGCTGTGACCGGCCCCCGGACCGACCCCAGCGCCCTGCTGGCGCCGCTCCGCGAGCGCGAGGAGGCCCTGCTGGCGCGGCTGGAGGAGCTGGTCAACATCGACTCCGGCTCCTACACCGCCGCCGGGGTGAACCAGGTCGCCGACCTCTGCCAGGCCCGCTTCGAGGCCGGCGGCTGGGAGGTCGAGCGCCACCACCACCGCCCCGGTGGGCAATGGCAGGGGCCGCCCCTCGGCGACCTGGTCCTGGGCCGCCGGGCCGGGGCCCGGCCGGCGGCCCAGGGCGGCCGGCGCCTGCTGCTCATGGCCCACATGGACACCGTGTTCGACGAGGGCACGGCCGCCGCCCGGCCCTACCGGGTCCGGGACGGCCGCGCCTACGGGCCCGGGGTGACCGACGACAAGGCCGGGGTCGTCTGCGGGTTCGAGGCCGTGGAGGTCCTCTGCGACCTGGCCGGGTTCGACGACTTCGCCGCCATCACCCTGGTCTGCTCGCCCGACGAGGAGATCGGCTCGCCGTTCAGCCGCCCCCTGCTGGAAGCCCTTGCCGCCGACCACGACGTGGCCGTTGGGCTGGAGGCGGCCCGGGTCGGGGGCGAGCTCGTCTCGGCCCGCAAGGGCATCTCGGCCTTCACCGTCGAGGTCGCCGGCAAGGCCGTCCACGCCGGGGTCCGGCCCGCCGAGGGGGTCAACGCGGTCCTCGAGGCGGCCCACAAGACCGTCGCCCTCCAGGCCCTGAACGGCCGCTGGGACGGGGTGACCTGCAACGTCGGGGTGCTGCGGGGCGGCACCCGGACGAACGTGGTCGCCGACCGGGCGGTCATGCAGGTCGAGGTCAGGGCGGCCACCACCGCCGCCTTCGACGCGGCCATGGACGAGGTCGGGCGGATCGTGGCCGCCAGCACGGTGACCGGGGCCACGGCCCGGACGGCGCCGGCCCACCGGCACCCGCCGATGGAGCGCACGCCGGCCATCGCCGCCCTGGTCGCCGAGGCCAAGGCGGTCGCCCGCGACCTCGGGTTCGAGGTCGGCGAGGCCGCCACCGGCGGGGCCGGCGACGCCAACACCACCGCCGCCGTCGGGCTGGCCACCATCGACGGCCTGGCCCCGGTGGGCGGTGAGGCCCACGGGCCGGACGAGTGGCTGGACCTGGCCAGCGTGGTCCCCCGAACCGCCCTCCTGGCCGGGCTGCTGGCCCGGCTGGGGGCCGGGGAGCGGCGGGCCTGAGCCTCCGCCGGGTTCCCGGGAATCCCCGCGACCTGCCCATATACTGGCGCCATTCATGGCCGGGACCCGAGCGCGGTTGGCCACGCCGGTCAGGCGCCTAGTCCAGCTCCTGTTGGTCGCCTTCGTGGTGATCTACTTCGTGCTGCCGCAGATCGCCGGCGCGCGGCGGGCCGCGAGCCTGCTCGCCGGGGTCAACGGCTGGCTGCTCCTCCTCGGGGTCGCCCTGGAGGCGACCTCGATCCTCAGCTACGCGAAGCTGACCCAGGCCATGATCCACGGCACCCCGCCCCCCTACCTGACCCTGCTCCGCATCAACCTGTCGACCCTGGCCGTCAGCCACGTCGTCCCGGGCGGGGCCGCCGTCGGCGGGGCCCTGGGGTTCCGGCTGCTGACCCGCTTCGGCCTGTCGGGCACCGACGCCGCCTTCGCCATGGCCGCCCAGGGGATCGGCTCGGCGGTGGTCCTGAACCTCCTGCTGTGGGTCGGGCTGCTCGGCTCCATCATCGGCGGCGCCTACAACCCCCTGTACGCCACCGCCGCCCTGATCGGGGTGGTGCTGCTGGGTGGCTTCTCGGCGATCGTGGTGCTGCTCATGCGGGGCGAGCAGGGGGCTGCCCGGGTCATGCGGACGGTGGCCCGCCGGGTCCCGTTCCTGGACGAGGAGAGCGCCTACCAGACCGTCCTGCGGGTCGCGGCCCGGCTCCAGACCCTGGTCGCCGACCGCCGCCGCCTGGTCCGGGGGATCGCCTGGGACCTTGCCTTCTGGCTGTGCTCGGCCGCCTCGCTGTGGGTGTTCCTGGCCGCGTTCGGCTACAAGGCCGGGATCGACGGCCTGATCGTGGCCTTCGCCCTGGCCTACGTGCTGGCGGCCATCCCCATCACCCCGGCCGGCCTCGGGGTGGTCGAGGCGACCATGATCGCCCTGCTCACCTTCTTCGGCGCCGACCGGGGCACGGCCACCCTCGGGGTGGTCTCCTACCGGCTGGTCAACTTCTGGCTGCCCATCCCCCTCGGCGGCCTCGCCTACCTGTCGCTCCAGGTCGAGCAGGAGACGGCCGAGGGCCGCCGCCGCATCGCCGAGCGCCGCCGGGCGTCCGAGCTGCGCCGCCTGGCCGAGCGCTCGCTGCGGGAGTCGGAGGAGCACCGGGTGCACCTGGGCCGCCGCGACCACCAGCCCGAGCCGGCGTCCGAGGACTCCACCTAGCCGCGGGCGACCCGCCGCTTGTGGGCGTACATCTCGGCGTCCGCGGCCGACCAGGCCTTGGCCAGGGTGCCGGTTGGCTGGCGGGTGGCGTGGCCGACCGAGGCCCGGATGCCGGCCGCCTCCAGGGCGCCGCGGAGGCGGTCGGCCAGGACCTTGGCCGCCGGCTCGTCGCACTCCACGGCCAGGACCCCGAACTCGTCGCCGCCGAGGCGGGCGACCACGTCCGCGGCCCGCCTGGTGGAGTCGATCACCTGGGCGGTCCGCAGCAGCAGCCGGTCCCCGGCGGCGTGGCCGTCGCGGTCGTTGACCCGCTTGAGCTCGTCCAGGTCGATCGCGACCAGCGACGCGACCGAGCCGTAGCGCTGGCAGCGGGCCTCCTCGGCCTCCAGCAGCCGGTCCCAGGCCCGGCGGTTGCCGACCCCGGTGAGTGGGTCGGTGAGGGCGTCCAGCTCGGCCAGCTCGAAGCGGCGCTGCAGCTCCTGGCGCTCCAGCTCCTGGACCAGCAGGACGGCCAGCAGCCGCCCCAGCAGCTCGATGGTGGGCAGCTCGGCGGCCAGCTCGGGCCGGCCCGGGGCCGGGTCGGCGCCGACCAGGCAGCCGAACACCGACCCGTCGGGGGCGAGCACCGGCACCCCGGCCAGGGCGCCGACCGGCGTCCGGCCCAGGACGGCGCCGGCGTAGGCCGGCACCGCGGCCGCGTCGGGGGCGACCCGGGGGCCGCGCCCGTCCAGCAGGGCCCGCACCGGCAGCTCGTCCTCGGCCAGGACCTGGTCGGCCGCGATCCCGTAGGCAGGGTCGCGGACGGCCAGCACGGCCGACCCGCCGTCGTCGTCCAGCCGCAGGAGCATCCAGGTGCCGAGCCCGGTCCGGGCCGGCAGGCCGTCCAGCATCGACGCGACCGCGTCCCTGAACGCCGTCGACGGGCAGAGGTCGCGCCCCACGTCCACCCCCCACGACGCCCCGGACCGGGACGCCAGCTCCTGCGCCTACTCGCCCGCCGCCTTCTTGCGCCGGCGGGCCGGTGCCTTGCGCTCGGCCGCCGGCTTGCCGGCCTTGGCCGCTTCGACGCTGGCCTTCAGCGCCTCCATCAGGTCGACCACCTTAGACGGTTCGGCCTCTTCGGTATAGGTGATCTCCTCACCCTGGACCTTCTTCTGGACCAACTCCTCCAGGGCCGCCCGGTACTCGTCCTGGAACTCCTCGGGCTGGAAGACGTCGCTGAGGCTGTCGATCAGGCTGCGGGCCATGCGGATCTCCTGAGGCCGCAGCTCGACCGACTCGTCGAGCACGTCGAACTTGGGCACGCGGATCTCGTCCGGCCAGAACATCGTCTCCAGCACGAACACGTTGTCGCGCAGCCGCAGGGTGGCCAGGTGCTCCTTGTCCCGGAAGGCGACCTTGGCCAGGGCCACCTTGCCGTCGTCGGCCATGGCCTCGCGCAGCAGGTGGTAGGCCTTGACCCCGGTGCCCTCGGGCACCAGGTAGTAGGCCTTCTGG
>DASZON010000035.1:0-10468 GCA_035550755.1 Actinomycetota bacterium
CGGGCGCCGGTCGCCGACGGGGCCGCGACGGCCGCCGAGGCGGCCGCCGTGCCCACCGGGATCACGCCGCTGGTCGGGGACTTCGACGGCGACCACCGGTCCGACGTGTTCATGTACGGGCCGGGGAGCCTGCCCGACCACGTCTGGCTGGGCCGGCCGGACCGGGCCTTCCGCGGGGCCGCGGCCAAGGTCGGCCGCAGCTATCTGCCCCTGGTCGGGGACTTCAACGGCAACGGCCGGGCCGACATCCTCTGGTACGGGCCGGGCGCTGGTCCCGACGTCCTCTGGTACGGCGGCACCGACGGAAGCTTCACCGGCTACGCGGTCACCGTGAACGGCAGCTACGAGCCCCTACTGGGCGACTTCAACGGCGACGGCCGCAACGACATCTTCTGGTACGGGCCGGACGCCGCCACCGACGTCCTCTGGTACGGACGCGCCTCCGGCGGCTTCACCAGCCGGGCGGTGACCGTGCGCGGGACCTACCAGCCGCTGGTGGCCGACTTCAACGGCGACGGCCGCCGGGACGTCCTCTGGTACGGGCCGGACGCCGGCCATGACGAGCTCTGGCTGGGCCGGGCCACCGGTGGGTTCTCGCGCCGGGCGATCACCGTCGGGCGTACCTACCAGCCGCTGCTGGGCGACTGGAACGGCGACCGCAGCCGCGACATCCTCTGGTACGGCCCAGGGGCCGCACCCGACGTCCTGTGGTTCGGGCACCCCGACGGCCACTTCACCGGCCGGGCGGTCAACGTGGCCGGCAGCTACCAGCCGTTCACCGGCGACTTCGACGGCGACGGCCGGCGCGACATCCTCTGGTACGGGCCGGGGACCGGCTACGACGTGACCTGGTACGGGCGCTCGGACGGCGGCTTCGGGGCCGTCGCGACCACGGTGAACGGCACCTACCAGCCGTTCGTCGGCGACTACGGCGGCGGCGGGCCCAACGACGTCTTCTGGTACGCCGCGGGCGATCCCGACGACATCCTCTGGTTCGGCCACGCCAACCGGCGGTTCACCTCGCGGGCGACCACCCTGGACATCGGCTACACCCGCGCCCCGCCACTGCGCCCCGAGTCGCTCACCGGCCGCTACAACCCCTACGGGTTCGTCGCCCACGCCTTCGGGTCCATCGACGGGTACCTCTACACCAACAGCCTGGAGGCGTTCCAGCGCAACTATGGACGCGGCTTCCGGGTCTTCGAGACCGACGTGGTCCGCCTGGCCGACGGGACGGCCCTGCTGGCCCACGACGCCCTGGAGGACAACTACGGGCTCGACAAGCCCTTCTCCGAGTCGACCTGGGCCGACCTGGCCGGCCACAAGTACCTCGGCCGGTACACCATCCTGCGCGTCCAGGAGCTCGCCGGGCTGATGCGCGACCATCCCGACATGTACGTGATCCTCGACGCCAAGTACGCCCGGCTCGACATCTACAAGCGCATGCTCCAGTACGCGCCCGAGCGGGGCCTGCGCGAGCGCATCCTCCCCCACGTCGAGGACCGGGCCGAGCTCAGCTCGCTCCGCACCGCCTACCCGCTGCAGAACTACGTGCTGGCCCTGTACCACACCCAGGCCAAGAACCGGTACGACGACCCGATCGTCGGCGACTTCGTCAACCGCTACCGGGCCCCGGCGGTGATGATGTGGTGGCGGGACCGCGACCCCTCCCTCAGCCTGGCCGCCAACGGCCGCGAGAGCCGCCGCTACCGGGCGTCGTTCGCCAGCACCCTCAAGGGGCTCGGCGCCAACGTGTACGTCCACAGCCTCGGCGACCCGGCCCAGATCCAGCAGTTCTGGGACCGGGGGATCGGCGTCTACTCCGACAACCCGTTCCCGCCGCTCGACACCGCGACCACGCTCCGGGAGTCGCCGCAGCAACTGATCGCGCCGGACTTCCCCGAGGGGGTCATCCCCGCCTGAGCTACGGGAGGCGGGCCGCTCCCGGCCTACTCGGCCGGGTCGGCCTCCCCGGTCGTCTGCGTCCGCGCCGTGAGGTCCTCGAGCATGCTCTCGATCCGCCGCACCCGCGCGAACAGGATGTTGAACGCCTCCTCGGCCGTGGTCGTCCCCGGCACGGTCATCGCGTCCTCGATCGCCCGGATCCGCTCGAACATCAGGTTGACCGTCTGCTCGGGCGAGATCGTCCCCGGCACGATCAGCGCCTTGTACACCGCCTCGAGCTGCCTGGCCTGCTCATGGGTCATGTCGTCGTCCTCCTCGACGGAACCGGTCAGGAAGCGTGGCAGCACCTGGTTCGCCCACTGCCGCTTGCGGATCGTCCCGGGACAGGTGTTGTGGGTCGGCAGGCACCGGTCGGTGATGAGGTACATGGAGCTGGGGGAGTCGACCGTGAGGCATCGCATCGGGAGCACCGGCACAGGGTCGCAGCGGACCAGGGTCCGGCTGCCCCACTCCCTCGTCCATGTCGCGGTGATCTTCCGCGCCTTCCGCGGCAGGGCGAACACCTGGCGGGTCGCCCTCCAGCTGACCTGGTACTTCGGGCCGTGGTCGATGCCGTCGAGCCTCGCCACCCCCTTGGTCATACGCGGCCGCTGGCCAAGCGAGGCGGCAAGCCAGAGCACGGCCTCGGCGAGCTGCTCTCGGGTGGAGCTGAACTCGACGGCATTGCCCGGGCCGGCATACCCGTCGGTGTCCATGAGCCCTTGGAGCAGGGCCAGCCGTTGGGGCTCCGACGCGCAGAGGTAGTCCGCCGGGACGTGCTTGTTCCCAAGGACGCCGAGCATGCGGAGGTCATGCTCCAGCCCTAGCGGCCCCCAGTGGACGACCCGGTTCCGGAGTCCGCGGGCGCCGACGTCGTAGCCGGCGGCCATGAACCTGCCGGCGAAGTACCCGGCATCCCGCTCGCCCGCCCACATGATGCCGTCACGCGAGCCGCCGTCGCCGAGCCACGCACCGAGGAGGTAGGGGTCGACCGGCAGCTCTCGTGAGGGAAGGTCGAGCGGTTCGGCGAGCGGGATGCTGTGACGATAGCCGCCGCTGGGGGTGCGGACGGTCGCCGCGAGGTCGTCGGAGGTCCTCACCGAGCCCCAGCGTGCCCACTCCCGCGGGAACGACGTCGGCCTGGGGCCGCGGTGCCGATCGCGCGGCCGGTCCCGTCGGAAGTAGTGATGGCACTGGCCCCAGGTGAGCGTCACCCACTGATGCTCGCCTCCGGCGAGCACCTCGGTGCCGTCGTTGAACACCATCCGGTAGGCGCGCTGGGGGGTGTCGTCGTAGACGGCCGTCACCCGGCAGCGCTGTCCATGCTCGTCGAACACGGTCGCGCCAACCTGGATCTCCCGCAGCGGAAGGAGGCCGTCCGGCGTTGGGACCGGTGTGTCCAGCCCGAGCAGCTTCCCGGGGACGTTGGTCCACTGGGGGAAGAGGGTGTGGTAGCCGAGGCCGGCGTCGTCCCAGGTGCGGCACTTGCGGCGGGCGATGCGGGGGCGCAGGCGGCGCATCTCCAGGGAGAGCCAGACCAGGGTGTCGAGCTGGGCGGGGGTCCAGGGGTCGGTGTTGGGGTTGCCGTTGTCCTCGGTCTCGATGCTGCCGGCGAAGGCGTTGGCCCGGAAGTTGGCGTCGGCCTGCTCGCCAAGGGACATGCACTGCCAGAAGTAGCCGCTCTTCTTGACGATGAAGTGGCTCTCCACCGCCGTGGAGTTGGCGAAGTACTGGAAGGCGCCCTCGGCGCTGCCCACGATCGAGTGGTGGATGACCGTCCGCATGGTGATCGCCGGCTCGTGGCCATGGTCGGGCAGGGGGCGCCAGTGGCCGCCGTGGGGGGAGGAGTCGAAGTCGACAAGGATGCGGGGCGCGGCCGCCGCGGCCGCGGCCGACGACGTGGCCGGCGACGCCGCCTCGGCCCGCTGGCCGGGCGGCCGGTCGGGCTCGACGTGCTCCTCGACCAGGTCCTCCTTGATCTGGAGGGGTACGTCGGCCACGCACTCCGGCCGGTGCTCCCGGTCCCAGGCCGCCGCCCGTTCCCGCGCGTCCATCCGCGCACTATATCGACCCGACTGCGAAAAGCGAGCAGCTTCCGGCTGCCGTCTGGTTTCCCCTGTACGGGGGGCGTCAGTGGCCGACCAGGTCGAGCACGGCCGCCCAGCCGCCGCTGGCCGGCGGGCCGATCAGGTGGTCGGCGCGGGCCAGGACGGCCGGCGGCGCGGTGTCGACCACGCAGGCCACGGCGGCACCATCCAGCAGCTCGAGGTCGTTGGCGCCGTCGCCTACGGCCAGGATCCGGCCGGGGTCGATGCCCTGCTCGGCGCAGTAGGCCAGGACCCCGCTCCACTTGCTGACCCCGGGCGGCCGGACCTGGATCGTGGAGCCGCCGTAGATCAGGTCGGCGACGATGCTGGCGCTCCCGCCCGGGCCGACCGCGGCCAGGACCGGCTCGAGCAGGGCCGGGGGCCGGCCCACGATCGCGAACGCGTACACCGGCTCGCGCTCGACCACGCGGGCCAGGTCGGCGACCTCGACGAACGGCCGGGCGCGGTCCAGGTGGTCGGGGTGGGTCGAGGGGTGCTCGCCCACGACCAGGTCCACCCCCGGCCGGCCGACGTACACGCACGGGCTGAGCCCGGCGCCGCCGAAGGCGTCGAGCGCCCGGCGGGCCGCCGGCGGGGGGAAGGCGACCTGGTGGAAGACCCGGCCGTCGCGCAGGTCGAGCCCGAGGGCGCCGTCCAGGACCACCGCCGGGCCGCTGAGGCCGCCCGCCTCCAGGACCACGCCGGCCATGCGCAGCCGCCGCCCGGTGGCGACCAGCACCGGGATCCCGGCCGCCTCCAGGTCCCGGATGGCCCGGAGCGAGGCCGGGTGGATGCGCTCGGCGGCGTCGGAGAGAGTGCCGTCCAGGTCGGTCACGACCAGCTGGACGGCGCCGTTGCCGCGGCCGTTGCCGCGGGGGTCAGGGACCGTCATGGAGCGAGCTCACCCGCTCCGGGTCCTCCCGCCGGGCGGGACCCGGCGGCCGCGGCTCGGCCAGGCCGTGGCGGTCGTGGAAGCGGCGCAGGGCCGGCGGGGCCCACCAGTTCCAGCGGCCCATCAGCTTCATCGTCGCCGGGACGAGCAGCATCCGGACCACGGTGGCGTCGAGCAGCACGGCGATGGCCATGCCGACCCCGACCTCCTTGATGGTCAGCAGCTCGCCGGCGGCGAAGCCGAGGAACACGACCACGATCAGGGCCGCCGCCGAGGTGACGATCCGGCCGGTGCGTTGCAGCCCGAGGGCGACGGCCAGGTCGTTGTCGCCGGTCTGGTCCCAGGCCTCCTTGATCCGCGACAGCAGGAACACCTCGTAGTCCATGGACAGGCCGAAGGCGAACACGAAGATGAGCAGCGGCACGGTGATGTCGACCATCCCGGGGGCGTCGAAGCCGAGCAGCCCGGACAGGTGGCCCTCCTGGAACACCCAGACCAGGGCCCCGAAGCTGGCCCCGAGCGACAGCACGCACATGACGATCGCCTTGACCGGCACCACCACCGACCCGGTCATGAGGAACAGCAGCACGAAGGTGGCCAGCCCGATCAGGCCGAGGGCGTACGGCAGCCGGTCGGCCAGCGACTCGCGGTAATCGACCAGGAAGGCGGCCGGGCCGGTGACCCCGCCGGGCGCCGGCCGCTCCAGGTCGCGGATCCGCTCGACCAGCCGGGTCGCCACCGGCCCCTCGCTGGTGCCCTGGGGGACGACGTCGAGCACGGTGACGGTGGGCGGGGTGTCGGGGCGGGGCTCGGCCCGGGCGACCCCGGGCAGCGCCCCGACCCGGCGCAGGTAGTCGGCGACCGGCGGGTTGCCGGGGGCCGACTGGACCACGACCGTCACCGGGTCGGTGCCGCCGCCGGGGAAGCGGTCGCCGACGGCCTCGAAGAGCTGGCGCGACTCCGAGGAGCGGGGAAGCGACTCCAGGCCCGAGTTCTCCAGCCGGGCGTGGCGGAAGGGGAGGGCCAGCAGGATCAGCAGGGCGGCGACGCCGACCACGATCGCCGGGGCGGCCCGCTGGACCAGCCGCGACAGCCGGAAGAACACCCCGTGGTCGGACGGGGCGGCCCCATGCTCCGGGGGGCTGGGCACGGACCCCCGGCCCGGCCGGATCCGCCGCCCCCAGAGCCCGAGCAGGGCCGGGACCAGGGTGAGGGCGGCGACCATGGCGACCAGCACGACCCCGATGCCGCCCCAGGCCAGCGAGCGCAGGAACGGCTCGGCGAAGGCCAGCAGCCCGCACAGGGCGGCGGCCACGGTGAGGCCCGAGAACGCCACCGTGCGGCCGGCCGTGGCCAGGGTCCGCTCGATCGCCCCGGGGATCTCGAGGCCGCCCGCCCGTTCCTCCCGGAAGCGGCTGATCACCAGCAGCGAGTAGTCGACGGCCAGCCCCAGCCCGAGCATGGTGATGACGTTGACCGAGTAGGCGGAGATGTCGGCCACCTGGCTGACCCCGAGCAGGATCAGCAGGGCCCCGGCCACGGCCACGGCCGCCACCACCAGGGGCGTGACGGCGGCCACGATGCCCCGGAACACCAGGAACAGCAGCACCAGCATGACCGGCATGGCCAGGGTCTCGCCCCGCTCCAGGTCCCGCTGGGCCTGCTCCTGGAACGCCTCCCGGGCCAGGTCGTCCCCGCCGACCAGGACCCGGGGGGCGTCGACGGCCCGCAGCCGCCCGCCGACCCGGTCGACCACCTGGTCGTAGCGGCCGCGCAGGTCGGTCTCGAGCTCGACCCGGACCAGCACCGCCCGCCGGTCGCCGGCCACCAGCCCCGGCACCTCCCGCCCCTGGACGAACGGCCCGGTGACCTTCGCGACCCCGTCCATGGCCTCCAGGTCGTGGACGGCCCGGTCGACCTCGGCCCGGAACGCCGGGTCGTCGGCCGGGCGCCCGTCGAGCAGCCCGGTCATGGACGACCCGGCGCCCGCGACCCGGCTCAGCAGGTCGCCGACCACCACCGACTCGGCGTCGTCGCGCAGCCCGCTCCCGGTGCCGAGCCGCCCGAACACCTGCCCGCCGGCGGCCAGCCCGACCGCCAGGAGCAGCACCCAGGCCAGCACGACCGGCACCCGGCGCCGGTAGGCGAAGCGACCAAGCGAGGCGAACACGTCGCCAGCATAAGGCGCCCGGCCCGGCTGCGGGGCCCGGGCCGCCGGGGTTGTGGACAACCTGGGCGGGAGGTTGGGGGCGTGGGCGATACTGGGTGACAAGGGAAGCGACGAGCCAGAGGGGGACGGGTGCCAGTTCCGGCCGAGGAGGCTGCCAGGCGGGTCGACGAGCTACGGGCCCGGCTGCGGGACGCGCTGTACCGGTACCACGTGCTCAGCGACCCCGACATCTCCGACGCCGAGTACGACGAGCTGTTCCGCGAGCTCGAGGGGCTGGAAGCCGACTACCCGGACCTGCGCACCGACGACTCGCCCACCCAGACCGTCGGCGCCCACCAGGCGGGGGCGTTCGCGCCCGTGCGCCACCGGGTCCCGATGCTGTCGCTCGACAACGCCTTCTCGACCCCGGAGCTGGCCGCCTGGGGGAAGCGGGCCGAACGGATCGTCGGCGACGTGCCGGCCTACGTCTGCGAGCTCAAGATCGACGGGGTGGCCGTCTCTCTCCAGTACGAGCGGGGCCGGCTGGTCCGGGCCGCGACCCGGGGCGACGGCATGGTCGGCGACGACATCACCCCCAACGTCCGCACGGTCGCCAACGTCCCCCAGCGCCTGGCCCTCGACGACCCGCCGCCCGCCTTCGAGGTCCGGGGGGAGATCTTCTTCCCGTCCTCGGGCTTCGAGGCCCTCAACCGCCAGATGACCGACGAGGGCAAGCAGGTCTACGCCAACCCCCGCAACGCCGCCTCGGGCTCCCTGCGCCAGAAGGACCCCAAGGTGACCGGGTCGCGACAGCTGGCCATGCTGTGCCACTCCTTCGGCCTGGCCGAGGGGCTCAAGTTCGCCTCCCACTCGGAGTTCCTCGGCTTCTGCGAGAGGGCCGGCCTGCCCGTGGCCAACCAGACCAAGGTCGTCGGCTCGCTGGAGGAGGTGGAGGCGTTCGTCGCCCACTGGGCCGAGCACCGCCACGACCTCGAGTACGAGATCGACGGGGTGGTGGTCAAGGTCGACGCCAGCGGCCTCCAGAACGAGCTCGGCCGTACCTCCAAGGCGCCGCGCTGGGCGATCGCCTACAAGTACCCGCCCGAGGAGCGGACCACCCTGCTCAAGGACATCATGGTCTCGATCGGGCGGACCGGGGTGGCGACCCCGTTCGCGGTCCTGGAGCCGGTGCTGGTCGCCGGGTCGACGGTCGGCCTGGCCACCCTCCACAACCAGGACGAGGTCGCCCGCCGCGACGTCCGCCCGGGCGACACCGTGTTCGTCCGCAAGGCCGGCGACGTCATCCCCGAGGTGGTCGGCCCGGTCCTGACCAAGCGGCCCAAGCGGCTGCGGCGCTGGAAGTTCCCGGCCGCCTGCCCCGAGTGCGGCACCCCGCTTCACCGGCCCGAGGGCGAGTCGGCCACCCGCTGCCCCAACACCACCGGCTGCCCGGCCCAGCGCTGGGGGACCCTGGTCCACTTCGCCAGCCGCGGGGCCATGGACATCGAGCACCTGGGCGAGAAGACGGTGGCCGCCCTGATCGAGGCGGGCAGGCTGCGGGACGCGGCCGACATCTACCGGATCACCGCCGAGGACCTTGCCACCCTTGGCGGGTTCAAGGACCGCTCGATCGCCAACCTGCTCGCGGCGATCGACGCGTCCAGGCAGCGGCCCCTGAACCGGCTGCTGGTCGGCCTCAGCATCCGCCACGTCGGCGGCACGGTGGCGACCCTGCTGGCCAACCGGCTCAAGTCGCTGGAGGCGATCGCCGCCGCCTCCGAGGAGGAGTTGGCCGACGTCGGCGGGGTCGGCCCGACCATCGCCGCCAGCGTGGCCGCCTGGTTCGGCGACGAGGGCAACCAGGACCTGGTCCGGCGGCTGGTCGAGGCCGGGGTCAACACCAAGGCCGACGGCGACACCGCCGCCGAGCTGCCCCAGACCCTGGCCGGGATGTCGTTCGTCCTCACCGGCGGCCTGGACGGCCTCACCCGCGAGGAGGCCACCCGGGCCATCGAGGATCGCGGCGGCCGGGTCGCGGCCAGCGTCTCCAAGAAGACCGCCTACGTGGTCGTCGGCGCCGACCCGGGGTCCAAGGCCGCGCGTGCCACCGAGCTCGGGGTGCCCACCCTGGACGAGGCGGGATTCCAGGACCTCCTGGAGCACGGTCCGGAGGAGAATGGTCCCCATGAGTGACGTGTGGCATCCGTTCGACCCCGAGGGGTCGCGGCCGCCGGAGGCGCCGGGGCGGGAGCAGGGCCCCGACCCCGAGCCGATCGTGCGCACGGTCCGGGTCGCGTTCCTGCTCGCCGGGATGGTGGTGGCGGTGATGGTCAACGCCGGCCTCAACGGCCACGGCGGCCCGGCGGTGGCCACCCCGGTCGGCCGCCCGGCGGTCACCGCCGTGGTCGCCGTGGCCGTGCTGGCCGTGCTCGGCGGGGCCTGGCTGGCCCTGCGCCCGGCCCGGCTGCTGACCGTGGGCAAGCGGGCCCTCGCCCACCCCGACCCGCGCCAGCGACGGCCACGGGCCGAGCGGGCCCGGGCCATCGGCTTCCGCGGCCTGGCCATGGGCTGGGCCGGCCAGGCGATGGTGTTCGGGCTCCTGCCGGCGTTCGCCGGCCTGGTCCTGGAGCTGCTCTACGACCACCAGTGGGAGCTGCTGGCCTTCGCCGGGATCAGCCTGCTCGCCGGCTTCGTGTTCCAGCTCCAGGTCGCCGGGGCGGTACGCCTGGCCGTCGACGACCCCGAGCTCCGGGCCAGCTACGGCTCCCGCTGACAGGTTCGCCCCGTCTCCGGGGACTGTCACGGCTCCCGCTGACAGGTTCGGCCCGCCTCCGGGGACTGGAGGGCTCCCGCTGGTAGGGTCCCTCGGTCCGGATCGGGGGTTTCCCAGGGTCCCGGCAGGGTAGGGCGATCCCGGGAACAACGAGCTTGGCTTGAGGGAGGAACGATGAGCATCGGAGCCAGCATCTTCCTGCTGGTCATTGGGGCCATCTTGACCTTCGCGGTCAACGTGAGCGCCGAGGGCTTCAACATCAACACCGTCGGCATCATCCTGATGGTCGCCGGCGTGATCGGCCTGCTGCTCTCTCTGCTCTTCTGGAGCAGCTTCTCGCCCTACCGCCGGCGCTCGGTCGGCCCGTACGCCGACGAGCGCGTGGTCGAGGAGCGCCGCATCGAGCGCGACTACCCCTGATCCGTCACACCCCCACGGCCGTGCTCCGGGCCTAGTCGGGCAGCAGCGGCACCGACAGGCCGGGGTCGCGGCCGAGCAGCACGGCCCGGGTGATGGCGTCGTTGCCGAAGCGTGCCTTGACCTCGTCGAGGGCGGCGTCGAGGGCGCTGCCGCTCTGGCGGTCGAACGGCAGGGTGAGCTGGACGGCGCCACTGTCGTCGAGG
>DASZON010000036.1:0-35093 GCA_035550755.1 Actinomycetota bacterium
CCGCGCCGCAGCCAGGCCCTGGCCATGGAGCAGCTGACCGCCGCCGTCGACGGGGTCGTCGCAGTGGAGAGCGAGCTCCAGTGGCAGGACGAGGAGATGGTGACTCAGGCCTCACCGGCCGAGCCGGCGCCGCTGGGCTGAGCTGCGGGCCATGGGGCTGACCATCGAGCGAGAGCGGTTCGCGCCGGTCGACTACGTTCGGTTCGAGGAGCGGCTGGAGGAGTGCCTGGTCGCCCTGCGCCGCCTGCTGGACCGGCCGGGCTTCGGTACCGGCCCGACCACGATCGGTGCCGAGTTGGAACTGTGCCTGGTCGACGACCAGGGCCGCGCCCTGCCACGGAACCAGGAGGTCCGCGCCGAGACCGCCGACCCCCGGGTGGTCCTGGAGGTCGACCGGTTCAACCTCGAGTTGAACCTGACCCCGGCGCCGCTGGCCGGGCGGCCGTTTGCGGCCATGGCGAGCGAGCTGGAGCAGGCTCTTGGGATCGTGCGCCGGGCGGCCGCCTGGCACGGCGGCCGCCCGGTCATGGTCGGCATCCTGCCCACGCTCCGGCCCGAGGACCTGGAGCTGGCGGCCCTGTCGGACGCGCCCCGGTACCGGGCCCTCAACAACGGCCTGCGTCGGCTGCGCCAGCAGCCGTTCCGGATCCGCATCAACGGAGCCGACCCGCTGGAACTGGCAACCGACGACATCGGTCTCGAGGGCGCCAACACCTCCTTCCAGGTCCACCTGCGCGTCGACCCGGACCACTTCGCCGACCACTTCAACGCCGCCCAGCTGGCCATTGGCCCGGTGCTGGCGGTAGCCGGCAACTCCCCCACCTTCCTCGGCCATCGACTGTGGGAGGAGACCCGGGTGGCCCTGTTCAAGCAGGCGATCGACGACCGCGGCACCGGCGGCCGGGCCAGCCGGCGAGTCGCCCGGGTGGCCTTCGGGACCGGCTGGACGATCACCGGCGCGCTGGAGCTGCTGGAGGAGAGCGTCCGACTGCACGAGCCGGTCCTGCCGGTGGTCGGCGACCAGCACCCCCTGCAACGCCTGGACCAGGACGGCGTGCCCGCCCTCGAGGAGCTGCGGCTGCACCAGGGGACGGTGTGGCGCTGGAACCGGGCCATCTACGACCCGGCAGGTGGCGGGCACCTGCGGATCGAGATGCGGGCCCTGCCCGCCGGACCGACGGTGGTCGACATGCTGGCCAACGCAGCCTTCCTCCTCGGCTTGACCCTGGCCCTGGCCGTCGACGCCGGCCGTTGGGTCCCGCGGGTGGCGTTCCAGCAGGCCCATCACAACTTCTACCGGGCCGCCCAGCTCGGCCTGGAGGCCGAGCTGGCCTGGCCGCTGGAATCGGAAGGCCGAACGCGGGCGGTGCCGGCGGCCGAGCTCGTGCCGAGGCTCCTGCCCGCCGCCCGCCAAGGGCTGGAGCGTGCCGGGGTCGCGGCCGGGGATATCGACCAGCTGCTCACCGTCATCGAGGCCAGGGCGGCCACCGGTCAGACTGGTGCCGCCTGGCAGCGCAAGGCCCTGGCGGTGCTGGAGTCCCAGCATGGCCGCGACCGCGGGCTGACGGCCATGCTGGAGCAGTACCTGGAGCACCAGCAGACCGGCGAGCCAGTCCACACCTGGCCGCTGCCGAGCGGTCGATGACCTGGGTGGAGGAGCGACATGACGGAACAGCTTGGCGCAGCGGATCGGCCGCTCCGAATCGCCGTTGTCGGCGCTGGCCCCGCCGGGCTCTATACCGCCGACAGCCTGCTCCGGCGGCGCGACATCGTCCTCACCATCGATGTCTTCAACCGCTTCCCCACCCCGTTCGGCCTGATACGCGACGGTGTTGCGCCCGATCATCAGTCCATCAAGGCGGTCGCCCGGATCTTCGACAGGGTCCTGGCCGATCCCCGGGTCCGGTTCTTCGGGAACGTCACCTACGGAGTTGACCTGCACCGTCGGGAGCTGAGACAGCGCTACCATCAGATCGTCTATGCCGTCGGCGCCCAGGCCGACCGGCGCATGAGCATCCCCGGCGAAGACCTGCCCAACAGCCTGCCGGCTCGCTCGTTCGTCGGCTGGTACAACGGCCATCCCGACTACCGCGACCTGCCCATCGACCTTTCCTGCGAGCGGGCGGTGGTCATCGGCAACGGCAACGTGGCGATGGACGTGACACGGATCCTCGCCATGTCCCCGGACGCGCTGGCCGGAACCGACATCGCCGACCACGCCCTGGAGAAGCTGCGCCACAGTAGGATCCGCGAGGTCGTGGTGCTGGGACGACGCGGCCCGGTGCAGGCGTCGTTCACCACCCCCGAGATCAGGGAGCTGGGGAAGCTCGAAGGGGTGGACGTGCTCATCGACCCTCAGAACCTCCAGCTCGACCCGGCCAGTGGCAGCGAGCTGGAAGAGGATCGCACCGCCAAGGCCAACCTGAAGATCCTGCACGACTACGCCGCGCGCACCGACCATGCGGCCCCTCGCCGCATCGTCCTTCGCTTCCTCGCCTCGCCGGTGGAGATCATCGGCGCTGACGGCCGGATCACGGCCCTGAAGATCGAGCAGAACGAGCTGGTCGTGGACCCCAACGGGGCCCTGCGGTCCCGAGGGATCGGCCAGTTCGAGATCATCCCGACCGGCCTGGTCCTGCGCTCGATCGGCTATCGCACCGTGCCGATCGAAGGTGTGCCCTTCGATCCGGCGACCTCGACGATCAACAACGTCGCCGGGCAGGTCGTCCATCCCAGTACCGGCGAGGTGGTCCATGGCGAATATGTCGTGGGATGGGCCAAGCGCGGCCCGACGGGGCTGATCGGCAACAACAAGCCCGACGCCGCCGCCACCGCCGATGCCATGCTGGCCGACCTGCCCGCCCTGCAGCGACTCGGCGGCAACCACCGTGACCCGTCGCAGATCGAGGCCCTCCTCCGGGAGCGAGGCACCGACTATGTGACCTATGAGGATTGGCGGATCCTCGATCAGTACGAGCGTTCCGCCGGCCGGGCCGGGGGCCGTCCGCGGGTCAAGGTCACATCGGTTCCCGAGATGATGGCGATCATCCGCGCCGGGCGCTGACGCGAACCCGACCGGCAGTTCGACGCCGTGGCCGCGCTACGCCTCCTGCCGGTGCACCCGCTCGGGGAGGAAGACCGACATGACGTCCCGCATCGAGAGCACGCCGGCTGCCGCCCCCTGCTCCAGCACCACCAGGTGGCGGATGCGGCGGTCGTGCATCTCAGCCGCCGCGACGCCCACGTCCCAGTTGGGTGAGGCGGTCACCACCGGGGCGGTCATGTGATCGGCAACTCGAGCCTGGGCGACATCACCGAGCCGGGCGGCGGCGTGCATGACATCACGCTCGGTGAGGATGCCGGCGACCTGGCCGCCCTGCCTCACCACCACCGAGCCGATGCCGTGCTCCTGCATGAGCTGGGCGGCGTGTTGCAGCGACTGATCGGGGTCGACCGTGACCACCGGGCTCCTCATGAGATTTCGGACCTGCATGGCTGCTCCTCCTGATCGTCACATGTACAGTCCGCCGTTGATGTCGATGATCTCGCCGGTGATGTAGCCCGAGTCGGGGTCGGCCAGGAACTCGACCACCCGCGCAACCTCGTCCGGCTCGCCGAGGCGACCCGCCGGAATGGTGCCGATAATCCGGTTGAGGATGTCCTCGGGGATGGCGGCGACCATCTCGGTGGCGATGAACCCCGGCGCGACCGAGTTGACGGTGATGCCCTTGCGGGCCGTCTCCAGGGCCAGGCTGTTGGTCAACCCGAACAACCCCGACTTGGCCGCCGCGTAGTTGGCCTGGCCGATGTTGCCCTTCTCCCCGATCACCGAGCTGATGTTGATGATCCGCCCGTACCCGCGGTCCAGCATGTGTTGCAGCACCGCCCGCGAAAGATAGAACGCCCCCGACAGATTGATGCCGATGACCCGGTCCCAGTCCTCCACCGACATCTTCCTGACGGTGCGGTCGATGGTGATGCCGGCGTTGTTGACCAGGATGTCGAGCTGGCCGTGCTCCTCCAGTACCTCGGCGATGACGCGTTGGCAGTCGGCCGCCACCCCGATGTTGCCCTGGTGAACGGTCACGCCCTCGTGGGCGGCCGCGAACGCCTTGGCGGCATCGGCCCCGCGGGAGTACCCAACGGCGACCTTGACCCCACGGTCGGCCAGGCGGCTGCTGATCGCCAGCCCGATCCCTCTGGCCCCGCCGGTGACGAGCGCAACCTGACCTTCCATGCTGGCCATCGTGGCCTCCTTCCTTGCCCGGCGTGCAGGTGCACCGGCTTGGTCCAGCATCGGCCAAGGCCGTGGGTCCACCTATGGCCGAAGGTCCCGTTCCGGGCGGGTCGTGCGACCCGCTACCGGCGCCGGGCAGCCAGCGGGAGTGGCAGGGTGGCGGCCTCGACCCGGACCCGGGCGTCGACCACGACCACACCGTCGGGCAGTACCTTGACCGGGTTGCAGTCCACCTCGGCGATGGCCGGGTGGGCCTCGACCAGGGCGCTGACCCGCAGCAGGAGGTCCTCGAGGGCGGCCACGTCGGCCCTGGGGGCGCCGCGGTAGCCGTCCAGCAGCGGGTAGGTGGCCAGTGAGCGGACCATCTCGGCGGCGTCCAGGTCGGTCAGCGGGGTGATGCGGACGGCCACGTCCTTGAGGAGCTCGACCGCCGTGCCACCCGCCCCGCAGGCGATCACCGGACCGAACGAGGCGTCATGGACGACCCCGACAAGCACCTCCACCCCCTGGCCGACCATACGCTGGACGAGGAACCCGTCCACCGTGTAGCCCTCGGCGGCGACCGCCGCGGACATCTCGGCGGCCGCGGTCTGGACCGCCTCGGCGCTGGCCAGGCCGAGACGGACGGCACCGGCCTCGGTCTTGTGGACCAGTCGGGGCGCGACCGCTTTGAGGGCCACTGGCCCGCCGAGCTCGTTCGCGGCCGCGGCGGCCTCCTCGGGCGAGCCGGCCAGGCGCCACTCGGCGGTGGGTATGCCGTAGCAGCCGAGCAGCCTGGCAACCTCCTCCGGCGATAACCAGCGGGGGCCCGTCCCGTCGGCCAGGGCCGCGGCCAGCAGGGCGGCGGCCTCGTCGCGGCGGGCGTCGGGCAACTCGGGCACCTGGCCCTCCGGACGCTGTCGCCATGCCCCGTATTCCACGGCACGCACCAGTGCGTGGGCGGCGTCCTCGGGAAACCGGTAGCGGGGAAGCCGGGGGCCGTCGCCATCCTCAAGCGGCGGGTCGGCCGAGGACATGACCACGTTCAGCACCGGGACCGACCTGGCCCTCGCGGTCGCATCGTGGACCGCCTGGACGACCGCGTCCGTGTCGGCGGGCAGGGGCGGGATGAAGATCGCGATGACAGCGTCGACCTCTCCGGAGGCGGCCACCAGCTCGACGGTCCGGCGGTAGTGCTCGGGCGGGGCCGAGGCCAGCATGTCGACCGGGTTGGCCACCGCCGCCTCCGGAGGCAGTTCCTCGGCCAAGCTCGCCTGGAGCCGCGGGGAGAGCTCGACGACCTCTAAGCCGCCGGCCTCGCAGGCATCCGCGCACATGATCCCCGGCCCGCCGGCATTGGTCACGATTCCCACCCGCCGTCCCGCCGGGATGGGCTGGTTGGCGAGCAGCGAGGCCACGTCGAACAGCTCGGCCAGGCTGTCGGTCCGGATCACCCCGGCCTGGTCGAAGAGCGCGTCCACGGTCACATCCGAAGCGGCCAGGAGCGCCCCGGTGTGGGAGGAGGTGGCCCTGGCGCCAGCGGCCGAGCGACCGCTCTTGACCGCGAGCACCGGCTTGGTCCTGGCCACGCGCCGGGCGATCCGGGCGAATTTGCGTGGGTTGCCGAACGACTCCAGGTACAGCAGCACGAGGTTGGTCCGTTCGTCCTGCTCCCAGAACGACAGCAGGTCGTTGCTGGAGATGTCGGCCTTGTTGCCGACCGACACGAACGACGACAGTCCCAGCCCGAGCGCGTTGGCGTAGTCGATGATGGCCAGGCCGAGGGCACCTGACTGGGACAGGAACCCAACCCGCCCGGGAAGCGGCACGATCGGGCCGAAGGTGGCGTCCAGGCGCACCTCGGCATCGGTGTTCACGATCCCCAGGCAGTTGGGCCCGATGAGGCGCATCCCGGCGGCCCGGCAGACGGCCAGCAGCTCTCGCTGGCGCTGGGCGCCCTCCGGCCCGGTCTCGGCGAAACCGGCCGAGATCACCACGATCGCCCGCACCCCCTTGGCCGCGCAGTCTCCCGCCGCCTCGACCACAGACGGGGCCGGCAGGGCCAGCACGGCCAGGTCGACCGGGCCGGGTACGTCCAGCACCGACTTGTAGGCCACGACCGACTGGACGACCGAGGCCTTGGGATTCACTGGGTACACCGGGCCGTTGAAGCCGGCCGCCAGCAGGTTGTGGAACAGCTCGCCGGAGACGGTGCCGCGCCGCCGCGAAGCGCCGATGACCGCCACCGCGCGGGGCTCGAAGAAGGCGCGCATGGCGGCGGTGGCTGCCAACTGCTCGCGCCGCTCGAACCGCTCCAGCGCCTCCGGCGACATGGAGGTTGGGAACTCGATCAGGAGATATCCCGAGAGGCTGTGGGTCCTGACCGGGAAGCCACAGTCGCGGAAGACCTTGACCATCTGGTGGTTCTCGGCCAGCACCTCGGCATCCAGTACCTGGATGCCGAGCTGGTTGGCTGCCTCGGCGAGCTGGCCGAGCAGGATCGTCCCCAGCCCCTTGCCCTGCAACGCATCGACGATCTCCAAGGCCACCTCGGCCCGGTCCGGGTGGTCGGGCTGGCGCTCGAAGCCGGCATGGCCGACCACCCGACCGTCGGCCCCGCTCGTGGCGACCAACCCGTACCGGCGCTCGTAGTCGACCTCGGTAGCCCATTGGACGGCCTTGGTCAGGTCCGGATAGCCGGAGAAGAACCGGAGCCAACGGCTGCGGTCGGACAGCCCCTTGAGCAGCCGCTCGACCTCGGGCGCGTCGGCGGGCCTGGCCGGCCGCACGTGGACCGTCGAGCCGTCCCGCAGGACGACGTCGGCTTCCCGATGAAGGGGATAGCTGGTCATGGCGGTCACTCCTCGTCCAACCGGACCTCGAGGACGCCGGGCACGCCGCGAGCCAGCAGCATGGCCAGCTGGCGATCGACCGGGTCAAGGAGGCCGGTAAGGTCCACGACCCCGTCGCGGACGGTCACCCGGTAGGGGCTTGGTGAGCCCAGCTCGGCCGCCAGCAGCGCCTCCAGGTCATGGGCGATCTCCCCGTCGCTGCGGGCCAGCACCTCCAGCAGGTCCCGCCGGGCCACGATGCCGACGACCCGGCGGCCCCGGAGGACCGGGATCGACTTGATCCGGCGCTCCAGCATGAGCCGGCCAGCGTCGGCGACGTCGGCCTCCTCGGGCAGGGCGATGACATTCAGGGTCATGGCCTGGGACGCGATCCGGGGTGCCGATTGAGACGCCTCGGGGACTGGGGCGAGATGGGCCCGCGGGTCGGGGGCCAGCTCAAGTGGGACCAGATCGGCCTCGGAGAGGATCCCGACCAACTCGCCGGCGTCCACCACCGGCACGGCGCTGATGGCCCGCGTGACCAGGACCTTGGCGACCTCCTTGAGCGGCATGCCCGGTGGCACCGTCACCACCGGGCTGGACATGA
Source organism: Actinomycetota bacterium (assembly GCA_035550755.1). Taxonomy (GTDB): domain Bacteria; phylum Actinomycetota; class CALGFH01; order CALGFH01; family CALGFH01; genus CALGFH01. The sequence continues at coordinate 7,655 of DASZON010000036.1, forward strand.
CCTCCCTGACCCGCACGTCGCCTCCTTGCATTGGTTACCGGCAGTGTGGCCCCCGGGGTCCGGGTGGTTCTAGGGCCAGGTGGCCCGGCCGCCGCGGGACGTTCGCCACTACAGCGCGCGTAGGTCCAGCGGTTGCATTGCATTGGGGGACTGAACCCGAACCCGAGGAGGATGTGATGCACAGCCTGGTGAAGGATCTGATGACGACCCCGGTGGTGACGGTGCAGCCCACCACCCCGTTCAAGGAGATCGTGACCCGCTTGGCCAAGCACGGGGTCAGTGCGGTTCCGGTCGTGGACGACAGTCGCCTCGTCCTGGGTGTCGTCTCCGAAGCCGATCTGCTCCTCAAGGAGGAGTTCCCCCAGCCCGAGCAGGACATCCCGCTGTGGTGGACCAGGCGGGCCCGGCTGGACCGGGCCAAGGCCGCCGCCGCGGTGGCCAGCGACCTCATGACCGTGGCCGTGGTGGCCGTCTCGCCCGACGCGACGGTGGCCGAGGCGGCCCGGCGGATGCACACCGCCAAGGTCAAGCGCCTGCCCGTGGTCGACCGCCGCGGCCGGCTGGTCGGGATCGTCAGCCGCAGCGACCTGCTGAAGGTGTTCGACCGCTCCGACGAGGACATCCGCCGCGAGATCATCGAGGACGTGATCGTCGGCGAGTTCATGATGGCCCCGAGCCGGTTCTTCCTCCACGTCAATGACGGGGTGGTGGTGCTCCAGGGCCGAGTGGAGCGGCGAAGCCTCCTGCCCTACGTGGTCCGGGCCGTCCAGAGAGTCGAAGGCGTGGTCCGGGTCGAGGACCGGCTGACCTACGACCTCGACGACTGGGACGGCGACCGGGTGATGACCTACCCCTGGGTCCGTGTCTGAACGTCCCGGCGGCCTCAGTACGGGACATCGGCCTGGCGGAACCTGCCCGGTCAGGTGGAGCGGTCCTGGCGGGCCGGCTCACGGAAGACCGACTCGACTTCGAGCAGCACCCTGGTGGCGCGTTCGGCGAAGCGGCCTGGGCGGAAGGGGGCCAGCAGGCCGTCAGGCACCTGGGTGGCGATCTCGGCCGCGATCAGGCGCCCCAGAGCCGGGGCCACGGTGACCCCGCTGTGGCTGACGGCCAGGTACAGCGAATCCAGCCAGGGCAGCGGCCCGACGATCGGCAGCCCGTCTGACGGCATCGCCCGCCAGGCCAGCCACCACCTGTCCAGCCCAGCCCCGCCCAGGGCCGGGAGGAACCGGGCCGCCTGGGCCACCAGGGCCCGGGCATGGTCCAGCCCCGGATTGGTGGCCATCGTCTCCTGGGTGCGCTCGCCGACCAGGACCGACCCGTCGGCGCGCTGGCGCAGGTGCACGGCCGGCCCCGGCCCTCCGGGCAGGTAGACCACCCGGTCGGTCAGCGGGGACAGCGGCCGGGTCTGGGCCAGCATGCCCGGGCTGGCCACCATCGGGACCTCCAGCCCGACCGCGGCGGCGACCTGGACGGCTTCGGCGCCGGCGGCCAGCACACAGGTCCGGGGCCGCAGCACCTCGGTGCCCGCCTCCACCCGGACGCCGTCGTCGTCCAGGCGCACCCGGGCCCGGCCGGTCACCAGGCGGGCACCGGCCTCCTCCAGCACCGTCCGGCAGGCACCCAGCACCAGCGCCGGCTCCACCTGCCCGTCGTTGGGGGCGAAGCAGGCGGCCGAGACCTGACCGAGGTGAGCGCCGGGCAGCAGCCGCGACAGTTCATCGGAGTCGATCAGGCGGATCGGATAGCCAGCGCCGCGAGTGTCGGCCACCTGGCGGGCCAGGTGCCGCCCCTCCTCGGGCTCGCTGGTCCAGCGGACCTCACCGGCCCGGCGCAGCCCGACGTCGCCGCCGATGCGGCGGGCGAACCGCGGCCAGGCCGACATGCCCGAGCAGGCCAGCTGGAACCAGGCCGCCGGGTCCTTGCCGAAGGCCGAGATCGACGCGAACGAACCGGTCGACGTGCCCTGCCCCGGCCGCTGGGGGTCGATGACGATCGGCCGCACCCCCCGGTCGACCAGGTGGATCGCGATCGAGGACCCGAGGATCCCGGCGCCGATCACCACAACTCCCCCATCAGCAGTGTGTCTCACAGGCGCTCCTTTGTCTGTCCGGCCGCGGGCGGGTGCGCCCACCGGGATCAGTCTGGGTGGCCGTCGGCGCCTTCGCACGGGGCGACCGGCCCCCGCAGGACCTGGCCGTTCGGCCCTACCGGAGGCCCGGCTTGACGGCGATCCTGAGGGTGCCCGGCCGGCGGCCGGGACGACGGGAGCGAGGAGGTTCCCATGGAACGCCGCGTACGACGCGTACGAGATGTCATGACCTCCGAGGTTGTCACCATCGGCGAGCAGACAGGCTTCAAGGAGATCGCCGCCGTGATGGCCGAGCATCGGATCAGTGCCCTACCGGTGCTGGACCCCGAGGGCCGGGTGACCGGGATCGTGTCCGAGGCCGATCTGCTGCTAAAGGAGGAGCTCCCCGAGGGCCGAGCGCGGAGGCGACTGTTCCAGGGTCGCCGCCACCGTGTGCAGCGGGCCAAGGCGGCCGGCGCCACCGCGGCCGAGCTGATGACCGCTCCCGCGGTCACCGTCGGCCCCGACGCCAGCGTCACCGAGGCAGCCAGGCTGCTTCACCGGCACGGGATCAAGCGCCTGCCGGTGGTCGACCCAGCCGGCCCGCTGCTCGGCATCGTCAGTCGCGCCGACCTGCTCAAGGTCTTCCTCCGCGCCGACCCCGAGATCGCCCAGGAGATCCGCCAGGAGGTGCTCCGGCGGGCCATGTGGGTGGACCCGGACCTCGTCACCGTCCAGGTGCGCGACGGCGTGGTCACCCTGACCGGGCAACTGGAGCGGCGCAGCCTGATCCCGATCGTCGTCAGCCTCGTCCGTGGCCTGGACGGTGTGGTGGACGTGGTCGACCGGCTCACCTTCGAGCTCGACGACAGCCCGATCATGGTCCCTTCCGACCTGCTGATCAGTCGTGCTCCCGGGGTGCGCCGCTGGATCTAGCCGCTCCAGCGACGCGAACAGATCGCGAGGTGATCACCGTGCCCCAGGCAGTCCATTGTCATGATGCGCCGAACCGCTTGCAGACGGTGCCAGCGTTTCCGGGCAAGTACCTCAGCCTCACCAGCTTCCGGCGCGACGGCACCGGGGTGGCCACTCCCGTCTGGTTCGTCGAGGTCGGCGGGCGGCTGCTGGTCGAGACCGACGCCGGCTCCTACAAGGTGCGCCGCATCCGCCGCGACCCACGGGTGACCATCGCCACCTGCACCGCCACCGGCCGCCGCCGCGGCATCCCCGTGCCGGCGTGGGCCGAGTTGCTGCCCGACGCCGAGGTGGCCCGCGTGGAGCGGCTGATGGCCCGCAAGTACCGGGTCGACCTGCTGTTCATCAAGCCATTCCGTGCCCTGCAGCGTGTCCTGCGCCGGAATCGGCCTCGCGGGACTCCTGTCATCCTGGAGCTCACGCCGTCGTGACCGTCGACGCAGGTTCGTGTTGAGGGTGAGGACGGCGGCCGAGCCGCGGCGCCGCCGCCTGGGCGTGGCCGGCCGCCAGCTGCTGCGGTGGATCTTCGGCGCAGCTAGCCGGGGCTGCCGGCCAGGCGGATGGCGGTGCCGAGCAGGTCCCGGATCGACACCATGCCGATCACCTGGCTGTCGTCCTCGGACAGGACGGGCAGGTGACGGCATTCGAACTCGAACATGGTCGAGGCCACCTCGTGGATGTCGGTGTCGAGGTGGACGGCGGCGGGCGCGGCCGTCATGTAGTCGGCGGCGGTGACGTCCCTGGGGTCGGTCCCGTCGGCGATCGCCCGGATGAGATCCCGCTCGGTCAGGATGCCCACGAACCGGCCGCCGACGGTGACGACCACAGAGCCAACCTGCTCGTTCTGCATCCGCTCGGCGGCATCGGCCAGGCACTCATCGCCTTCGACGCGAACCACCCAGGGACGGAAGATCGACCTGACGTTCATCTCGCCTCACCTCATCTGGAACAGCGTCCGTCTCTGCCAACGCTAGCCGGCGGCGGTCCGGCGCCTCAGGGTCTTCTGGCCTGTCGCCTCGGTGCCGGTCGGCCCGGTGCCGGCGGATGACCGCCTTGCGGGCCTCCTCGGCCGCGAACAGCAGCACCGGGGCGGCCAGCGTCGGTAGCCACTGCGCCAGGGTCAGCGGCTGGTGCCCGAGCAGTGCTTGGATCGGCCCCAGGTAGACGAACCCCAGCAGGGCCAGACCCTCGATGGCCACGGCCCCCACCAGCAGGCGGTTGGTCGCCAGTCCGATGGTGCGCAGCGACAGCCGGGAGCTGCGGCACTCGAAAGCGTTGGCCATCTGGGCCAGCACGATGGCGGCGAACACCATGGTCGAAAGGGTGGCCAGCGCTGGGCCGCCGGCCGGTAGGGGCGTCCCCGGACGCCAGCCGAAGAACAGCGCGGCCCCGACCGGCAGCATGGCCAGCGAGGCGACCGCCTCCACCGGACCGAGGAACCCGAAGGCGCGGGCGAGCACGGCGCGGTCCAGCGACCGGGCCGACCGCGCCCGCGGTTGTCGCTCCATCACCCCTGGCTCGGGGGGCTCGGCCCCCAGGGCCAGCGCCGGCAGCAGGTCGGTGCCGATGTCCAGGGCGAGGATCTGCAGCACCGACAGCGCCAGGGGAACACGGCCGGCGGTCAGGGCCCACAGCACGAACGGGGCCAGCTCGGCGACGTTGTCGGTGAGGTGGTAGGTGAGGAACCGCTTGATGTTGTCGAAGGCGGCCCGCCCCTCCTCCACCGCCTCGACGATGTGGGCGAAGTTGTCGTCCAGCAGGACGATGTCGGCGGCCGAGCGGGCCACGTCGGTGCCGACCACGCCCATGGCCACCCCGATGTCGGCCCGGCGCAGGGCCGGGGCGTCGTTGACGCCGTCACCGGTCATGGCCACCACCTCGCCGCGGGCCTGCAGCGCCTTGGCGATGCGGAGCTTCTGCTCGGGGGCGATACGGGCCAGCACCGACACGCCGCTGCCGAGCAGGTTGGCGAGCGCGTCGTCGTCGGCTGGGAGGTCGGCGCCGAGCACCACCCGGCCGTTGCGCAGCCCCGCCTTGGCGGCAACGGCGGCCGCCGTGGCCGGGTGGTCGCCGGTGACCATGACCACCCGGATCCCGGCCCGCCGGCAGCGGGCGATCGCCTCGGGGACCTCAGGGCGGACCGGGTCGGCCATCCCGATCAGCCCGAGCAGCTCCAGGTCCTGCTCGGCAGCCGCCGCCGTCGGCGGCACCTGGCCGTCGAGCTCACGCCGGGCCAGGGCCAGCACCCGCAGCCCATCGGCGGCGAGGGCCTCCACGTCGGCCAGGACGGCCGCCTCCCGGCCCGGGTCGAGCGGGACCCGGTGGGCGCCGACCCGGACGGACGTGCACGCCTCCAGGACAGCTTCCGGCGACCCCTTGGTGAACAGCTCCAGCCCGCCCGTGGCGAGTCGATGGGCCGTGCTCATCCGCCGTCGGGCCGACTCGAAGGGGTACTCTCGCGCCCGTGGCGCCGCCCGCTCGGTCGGCTGCCTGGTCAGGCCGCCCTTGGCCGCCAGGGTCAGCAGTGCGCCCTCGGTCGGGTCGCCGACACAGCGCCAGCGGCCGTCGTGCCTCTCCAGGTGGGCGTCGTTGCAGAGTACGGCCGCCCGGAGCAGGTCCTGCAACTCGGACTGCTCCCTGGGCGTCAGCGGCCGGTTCCCTGCCAACAGCGCCCCAGACGGGTCATAGCCGATCCCTGTGGCGCGGTACTGCGTTCCGGCCACCGCGACCGCCCGGGCGGTCATCTGGTTGGCGGTTAGGGTGCCGGTCTTGTCCGAGCAGATCACCGTTGTGGAGCCGAGCGTCTCCACCGCCTCCAGGTGCCGGACCAGCGCCCCACGCCGGGCCATGCGGGTCGCGCTCATGGCCAGCGACAGGGTCAGCGTCGGGAGCAGCCCCTCGGGGACGAGGGCGACGATCACCCCCACGGCGAACAGGAAGCCGGCCCGCGGCGGGGTCCCAAGGGCGAGGGACACGCCGAAGAAGACCATGCCGGTGGCGACGGCGAACCCGCCGATCGTCCCCACCGACCGGTTGAGGTCCAGCCGCAGGGGGGTGGGGCGGCGGGCGACCTCGCCGGTCAGCCGGGAGATGGCTCCCAGCCGGGTCCTGGCTCCGGTGGCCACGACCACCACCCAGCCGCTGCCGGAGGCGACGTAGGTGCCGGCGAAGACCAGGTTGGATGCCTCAGCCGGGTCCGAGGGTGCGACCGCCAGGGCGCCCACACTGCGGGGTACCGGTTCGGACTCGCCGGTCAGGGCCGCGTTGTCGACTTTCAGGTCATCGGATTGCAGTATCCGGCCGTCGACCGACACCCGGTCGCCCTCGGTGAGCAGGAGGATGTCGCCCGGGACCAGGTCGGCTGCGGGGACCCGCCGTTTGCGGCCGTCGCGAAGGGCCGTCGCCTCCTCGGGGAGCAGCGCCGCCAGCGCCCGGGTGGCCCGCTCGGCCCGGTACTCCTGCACGAAGCTGAAGGCGCCGTTGATGATCACCACGGCGATGATCGCCCAGCCGAGCTGGGGCATCTGGCCGATGAAGGCCAGCACCGCCGCGACCCAGAGCAGCAGCGCGAAGAAATGGAGCAGCTGGGCGGCGAACTGGCGTGGGAGGCTCGGTCCCCGGGCCTGCGGGAGCTGGTTGGGTCCGGCCTGGGCCAGCCGCGCGGCCGCCTCCGGGTACGACAGGCCGCCGGCGTCCACGCTCAGCTCTCCCAGCACGGCCTCGGCTGGAAGCGTGGCCAGCCGTGGCAGCGATACGTCACCCCGGATCGTGGCCGGGACGAGCGGTCCGGCGGCCCGCCATCCCCGGTGTCCATTGCGGCGGCTGGTGGTCGTGGCGGTCTTCATGGCACCACCCTGGCCCGGGGAATGCACCACCGGCAGGGCCGAACGTCCCGTGGAGAAGGGTCAAGCGGACCCTGCCCGGGCGCTGGGCCCGGCTGCCACGCTGGGTGGGCGCAACAGGAGCAGCCGATGCCCGCGACCATTGCCATGGCCCTTGACCTGCGGGGCGTGACCGTCACCCTGACGGTGGCCCGCGCCGCCGTGGCCATGGCCGGACTGGGCGCTAGAGAGCCGATCGAGGTGCGGACCAGCGACCCCGACTCGGTCCGGGACCTGACGGTCTGGGCCAGAGCGACCGGCAACCGGCTGGTCGAGCAGTCCCAAGGTGCCGGCTGGCACCGGTTCGTCCTTCAGACGCGAGGACCGAGGCCATGGAGGCGGCCGACGCCGAGCGAGGCCACTCGGAGACCAGGAGCTGGCGATGGCATGGCCGGGTGATCTCCTGAACCGGTTCCGGCCCGCCGGCACGCCCGGAGCGGCGGCGCGGGCTGGGGTCCCGGTGGATCGGGCAGCCGAGGCGGCCGCTGAGCTCGAACCCGTCCTCGCGCTGCTCGCGGAGGCCGAGTCGGCCTGCGCGGCGGTGCGGGAGCGGGCGCGGCAGGATGCCAAGGACATCGGCGAGCGGGCCCGGGCGCGGGCGGACGGCCTGCTCGCCGAGGCCCGCGCCCAGGCGGACAGCGAACGTGCCGCCGCCGCCGCCCGGGCCCGCGCCCGCGGCCAGGCCGAGTCGGTCCGCCTGACCGGCCAGGCCGAACGGCGGGCGACCGCCCGCCATGAGCTGGCCGAGCAGCGGATGCCCTGGTACGTCAGCCGGGTGGTGGCCATGGTCCGTACCGCCGGCGAGGCAGCGGGAACGACCGGCCGGGGAGATCCCCGATGATCGCCCCCCGGACGCCACCGCTGCCTGGTCCGGGTCGTGGCGGCGGCCATGGGACGTCCTGGGTGGCCGGGACCGTGCGGGCCAGGTCGCTGGCCCGGCGGCGGCTGGGCGCCGGGGCGGCAGGGAGGCTGGCTGGCTCCGCCTCGCTGCAAGAGGCCACCACCGCCCTGGCGGCCACCCCGTACCGCCACGGGGTGCGGGCCGGGCAGGACCTCGCCGGAGCCCAGCGCGGGGTCACCGTGACCCTGCTGTGGCACCTGCGGGTCCTGGCCGGCTGGCTGCCGCGCGACGGCGGGAGGATGCTGCGGCTGCTCGCCGGCTGGTTCGAGATCGCCAACGTCGACGACCTGCTGCAGCAGATGGCCGGCCTGCAGGTGGAGGGGCCGCTGCCGCTCGGGACCCTCGCCACCGCCTGGCCACGATGCGCGCGCGCCCGCTCCCCCGCCGAGCTGCGGGCCACGCTGGCGACCTCGCCCTGGGGCGACCCCGGGGGCGACACCGCCCGGGAGGTGCAGCTCGGCATGCGACTGTCCTGGTCCGCGCGGCTTTCCCGGCTGCAGCGGGTCGCGCCGTGGGCGGCAGGGGCGGCCGCGCTGCTGGTGGCGCGCGAACGGTTCCTGGCCGGCCGGGGACTCCCCGCCACACTGCACGGCCAGGTGACCCGGCTGCTGGGACGGGACGCGCTGGCTGCCACCTCCCTTGCCGAGCTGCAGCGGCGCCTCCCCGAGCCCGCCGGGTGGGCCCTGGCCGGGGTCGAGGACCCCGTGGACCTGTGGCGGGCCGAGGGGGGCTGGTGGTCCCGGGTGGAACGGGACGGATTCGAGCTCCTGGGCGCCGGGAGCTTCGGCGCGGCGCCCGTGCTCGGCGCCGCGGCCGTCCTGGGCGCCGACGCCCAGCGGGTCCGGGCAGCCCTGGAGCTGGCCGCCCGCGGCGGACGGCCGTTGGAGGTGTTCGATGCCCTGGCGTGACCGGCTGCGGCCGGTGCCGATGCAGCGGGTGGCACTGGTGGCGCCGGTGGCCACCCTCCGCGCCGTCCTTCTCCAGGTGGCCGGTTCCGGCAGTGTCGAGCTGGACCCCGCCTCCGCGGACGAGGAGACCGCCGGCCAGGCGGCGCGTCGCCTCCAGGGAGCACCGCCGGGCGCGGCGTCGCCGGGCGGCGACGCCGGCGCTGCCCCGCCGGCGCTGTCGCCGTCCGGCCCGGACCTGGAGGGCTGGGAGCGCGCCGGCCGCTGGGACCTGATCGCCGGCGAGGCCGAGCTGAACGGCCGCATGCGGGACGCGGTCGCGGGCGGCAGGGCGGCGGCGCTCGCCGGCTGGACGCCCGCCGACGCTGTGCCCGGGCTCGCCGCCCGGCTGGCGGAGACCGGCGGCGCGGTCGTGCCGCTGCCACGCCCCCGGGGCGTCGACCCCCCGACGCTGCTGCGCGCGTCGGGGGTGCGCCGCTCGCTGACCCCGCTGCTGGAGACCTACGGGACCATGCCGTATGCGGACGTCGACCCGACGGTGCTTGCCGCGGTGGCGTACGTGCTGATGTTCGGGATGATGTTCGGCGACGTCGGCCATGGCCTGCTCCTGCTGCTGCTGGCGGCGGGACTGCGCGCCGGGCGGCCGCGACGGCTGGCGCGCTTCGGCCGCGCCTGGCCATTCGTCGGCGGCGCCGGGCTGGCGAGCGCGGTCTTCGGGCTGCTGTACGGGGAGTGCTTCGGGCCCACCGGGCTCGTGCCGGTGCTGTGGTTGGCGCCCCTGGAGGAACCGGTGCCGCTGCTGCTGGCCGCGGTCGGCGTGGGCGGCCTGCTGCTCGCCGGCGCCTACGCGCTGGGGACCGTGAACCGCTGGCGGGAAGGCGGCTGGCCGCTCGCCCTGTACGCCCCGTCCGGCATCGCCGGGGCAGCCGTCTTCCTCGGGCTGGGCCTGGCGGCGGGTGGCTGGTTGACCGGGCTGGCGTGGCCGGTGGCCGTCGGCGGCGTGGTCGCCGTTGGCGGCCTGGCGCTGGCGTTCACCGGGTTCCTGTTCGCGGCCGGCGGTGGCTGGGCTGGTGTCGGCCAGGCGGCCGTCGAGGTGTTCGATCTGGTCGCTCGGCTCGGCGCCAACGTCGTCTCCTTCGCCCGGCTGGCGGCCTTCGGGCTGACCCACGCCGCCATCGGCGCGGTGGTCTGGCAGGCCAGCGCCGGGTTGTGGGGCCAAGGCGTGATCGCCGGCGCGGCCGCGGTGGCGGTGTTCACGGTCGGCAACGCCCTGGCGTTCTCGCTGGAGGCGCTGGTCGCGGCCGTGCAGGCGCTCCGGCTGGAGTACTACGAGCTGTTCTCCCGGGTGTTCCAGGCCCAGGGCCGGCCGTTCCGGCCCTGGCACGTCCCGATCGCTTCCGAGGATGAGGTCCTATGTCGCTCTGGCTGATCTGTCTGCCGGTGGCCGCCGTCGCGGCCGCCGCCACCTCCTGGGCGCTACGGCGCCGGCACCCCCGGTCGCCCCGCGCGCTCCTTGCCGTCAACGGCGCCCTGGTGTTGAGCGCCCTGGTGGTCCTGGCCGTCGCCCTCGGCGGCGGGCCCGCCGAGGCGACCGGACCCGAGGCGGTGGCACCCGTGGCCGCGGCGGAGGCCGCCCAGCCGGCCGACGGCTCGAACGGGTCGGCGCTGCTGGGCGCCGCCATCGCGGTCGCCGCCTCTTCGATCGGCGCGGCCATCGCGGTCTCCTATACCGGCGCGGCCGCGCTGGCGGCGATGAGCGAGCGGCCCGAGCTGTTCGGCCGGGCCATGGTGATCGTCGGGCTCGCCGAGGGCATCGCCATCTACGGCCTGATCGTCGCCATCATCCTGATCGGGAGGGCATGACCGTGGCCCGCGTCGCCGTCGTCGGCGAGCAGCTCCGGGTGCGGGGGTTCACCCTCGCCGGCGCCGTGGTGCTCGCCGCCGACGACGCGGCCGCGGTCCGCTCCACGTGGGCCTCCCTCGGCGACGACGTCGCCGTCGTGGTCCTGACCTCGCGAGCCGCCGCGGCGCTGGAGGCCGAGCTGGCCGCGGCAGGACCGACGCCGCTGACCGTGGTGCTGCCGCCATGACCCCCCACACCATCCTCTCCCCCGGCGCCGGCGGCGCGCTCGAACCGGTCCGGGCCTGGCTGCTGGCGGCCGCCCACGCCGAGGCCGAGCGCCTGCGCGCGGAGGCTGCCGCCGACGCCGAGCGCGTGGTCGCGGGCGCCCGCGCGGAGGCCGACGCGATCCTGGCCGATGCCAGGGCCCAGGGGACCGCGGAGGGTTCGGCGCTGGCCGTGGCCGAGCAGGCCCGCAGCCGGCGCCAGGCCCGCCGGCTGGTCCTCCAGGCCGAGCGGGAAGCCTATGAGGAGCTGCGGGCCCGCAGCCGCGCGGCGGTCCGCGCCCTGCGCCAGGACCCGGGCTATCCGGCGCTGCGGGAGCGACTGGACCGGCTTGCCCTTGCCGCCGCCGGGCCGGGCGCCAGCGTCAGCGAGGACCCAGACGGTGGCGTGGTCGCCGAGGCGCCGGGCATTCGGGTCGACTGCACCCTGGACGGCCTTGCCGAGCGGGCGATCGCAGCCCTCGGCGGGGAGGTGGCGCAGCTGTGGGCCCCCTGACCGGCCGCGTGCTGCGGGTGAACGGCCCGCTCGTCGAGGTCGGCGGGCTCGCCGGGATCGCCATGCTCGACCTGGTGGAGCTGGGCCCCGAGCGGCTGCCCGGCGAGGTCATGGCCATCCGGGGCGACGTCGCCACCGTCCAGGCCTACGAGTACACCGGCGGCCTCGGAGCGGGCGCGGCGGCTCGGGCCCGCGGCGAGCCGCTGTCCGCGCCGCTCGGCCCGCACCTGCTCGGCGGGGTGTTCGACGGACTGCTCCGCCCGCTCGCCGGCGCCGGGAGGTGGCTGACGCCCGCCGGCCGTCGGGCCGGCCAGGATGACGGCCGCCGCTGGCGGTTCACGCCGGCCGTTGCCGGGGGCGCCGCCGTGACCGCCGGAACCCCGCTCGGCGCGGTCACCGCCGGGTCGGTCCCCTACCACGTGCTCGTGCCGCACGGGCTGCACGGCCGGGTGGAGGCGATCCGCCCGGCCGGGAGCTACCCGGCGGACGTGCCGGTGGCGACGGTGGCCGGCCACCAGGTGACCATGTCCACACGCTGGCCCGTGCGGCGCCCAAGGCCCTACCGTGAGCGCCTGGACGCGGCCATGCCCCTGGTCACCGGCCAGCGGGTCCTGGACGCGCTGCTGCCGGTGTCCCTTGGTGGTACCGCGGCCGTACCCGGCGGCTTCGGCACCGGCAAGACGGTCCTGCTCCAGCAGATCGCCAAATGGTGCGAGGCCGACGTGATCGTGTACGTGGGCTGCGGCGAGCGGGGCAACGAGCTGGCCGACGTGGTCGCCGAGCTGGCCGAGCTGCCCGATCCCCGCACCGGCGGGCGCCTGGCCGAGCGGACCGTGGTCGTGGCCAACACCTCCAACATGCCGATGATGGCCCGCGAGGCCAGCGTGTACAGCGGGGTCACCGTCGCCGAGCATTTCCGCGACATGGGTTACGACGCCGTGGTGATCGCCGACTCGACCTCGCGCTGGGCCGAGGCGCTGCGCGAGCTCGCCTCCCGCAGCGGTGCCCTGCCCGCCGAGGAGGGCTATCCCGCCGACCTCGCCTCGGCCCTGGCCGCCTTCTACGAGCGCGCCGGGCGGGTCGTGACCGCCGGGGGCCGGACGGGCTCGGTGACCGTCATCGGCGCCGTCTCCCCGCCCGGCGGCGACCTTACCGAGCCGGTCACCACGCACACCCAGCGCTTCGCGCGCAGCCTGTGGACGCTTGACCGGGGGCTGGCCTACGCGCGCCACTACCCCGCGGTGTCGTGGGCGGACTCCTTCTCCCGCGACACCGAGGCCGTGGGAGCCTGGCACGCCGGCCACGGCGACCCCGGCTGGGCGCAGCGGCGGGCCAGGATCAGCGGCCTGCTCGCCGAGGCCGACCGGCTCGGGGCGCTGGTCGAGCTGGTGGGGGCGGCCGCGCTGCCCGCCCGGGAACGGGTCGTGCTGCTCGGGGGCCGCCTGCTGCGCGAGGCGGTCCTCCAGCAGAGCGCGCTCAGCCCCATTGACGCGTTCTCCCCTGCCGAGCGGACGGCCGCGCTCACCGGCGCGGTCCTGGACGTGGTCGACGACTGCCAGGTCCTGGCCGACCGCGGCGTGCCGGCCGCGGTCATCGAGGAGCAGGACTTCTCGCCCCTGCTGCGCGCCCGCGAGGAGGCCGACGGCGCCGCCGAGGTCGCTGCCCGCCGCGACACCATGCTCACCCGTCTGGGGGCGCTGCCATGACCGCCATGGGAAGCCCGAGACCGGCGGTGTCCGTTCCGGTCAACTGGGCCGAGGTCGAGCACACCGACGTGGAGGAGCTCCGCGGTCCCCTGGTGGTCGTCCGCGGGGCGGAGGGGGTCGGCTGGGACGAGCTGGCCAGCGTCCGGCTCGCCTCCGGCGAGACGCGGCACGGCCTGGTACTGGAGGTCGACCGGGACCTGGCGGTGGTCCAGGTGCTCGAGGGCACCGATGGGATGGACCCGGCGGGGACCCGGGTGGCGTTCTCGGGCCACCCCCTTCGCGTCCCTGTCGGGCCCGGCTGGCTGGGCCGGGTCTGCAACGGCCGCGGCCAGCCGATCGACGGCGGGCCGCCCGTGTTCGGCCCGGCGGAGGCGCCCGTCGACGGCGCCCCGCTCAACCCCACCCTGCGCGAGCCGCCGGCCGAGCCGGTGCTCACCGGCGTTTCGGCCTTCGACGCCCTGACGACCCTGGTCCGCGGCCAGAAGCTGCCGATCTTCTCCACCGCCGGCCTGCCCCACCTGACCCTGGCCACCCAGGTGGCCGCCCAGGCGTCGGCCGGCGGGGAGCCGTTCAGTGTGGTGGTCGCGGCGATGGGGCTCACCCACGCCGACGCCGCCGCCGTCCGCGACGCCCTGGAGGAGCGGTCGGCCGCCGGTGAGCTGGCGCTCCTGCTCAACCTGGCCGACGACCCGGTGATCGAGCGGATCCTGACCCCCCGCATCGCCCTCACCGTCGCCGAGCATCTGGCCTTCACCCACGGCCGCCATGTCCTGGTGGTCATGGCCGACATGGCCAGTTACTGCGAGGCGGTCCGTGAGGTCTCGATCGCGCGCGGCGAGATCCCCGCCCGGCGGGCCTACCCCGGCTACCTGTACTCCGACCTGGCCTCACTGTACGAGCGCTGTGGACGCATCCGCGGGGTCGCCGGCTCGGTCACCGTGCTGCCCGTCCTGACCATGCCGGCCGGCGACATCACGCACCCGGTGCCCGACCTGACCGGGTACATCACCGAAGGCCAGGTGGTGCTGTCGGGCGAGGTCCACGCCCGCGGGATCTACCCGCCCGTCGACGCGCTGTCGTCACTCTCGCGCCTGATGCGCAAGGGTGCCGGCCCCGGCCGCACCCGCCGGGAGCACCTGGACCTGGCCGCCCAGCTGCTGGCCGCCCTCGCCCGGGCGCGGCAGGCCCGCGAGCTGGCCGAGCTGGTCGGCGCCGGCGCGCTCAGCGCCACCGACCGCGGCTACCTGGAGCTGGAGCGGAAGTTCGAGCGCCTGCTGGTCAGCCAGCGGCCCGACCAGCGCCGCAGCCTGGACGAGACCTTCGAGCGAGCCTGGCGGGTGCTGTCGGCGCTGCCGCGGCGCGAGCTCACCATGATGTCCGCCGCGGACCTCGACGCCCACCACCTCCACCAGGTCGGGGACGAGGGCGTCGAAGCGGAGGACCGGCGATGAGCGCCGGGCGGCCGCGGGTTCCGCCCGGGCGGGCGGGCAGGCTGTGGCTGCGCGGCCGCCTGGCGACCGCCGAGCGCGGCCTGGACCTGCTCGACCGCAAGCTGCGGATCCTGCGCCGCGAGCAGGAGCGGCTGGACCTGCTGGCAGGCCGCACCGGCGAGGAGCTCGAGCGCACCTGCCGCGACGCCGAGACCTGGCTGCTGCGCGCCGGACTGCTGGGCGGCCAGCGCGACCTGCGGCTGGCCGGCGGCGGACCGCTGGCCGAGGTGCGCATCGCCTGGCGGGACACCATGGGCGTTCACTATCCAGCTGAGGCCAGACTCGACCTGCCCGAGCCGGTGCCTCCGCCGCCGGCCTGCACGGCCGCGCTCGCCCCGGCGGCGGCCGCCCACCGGGCCGCGCTGGCCGCCGCCGTGGGCCACGCCGCCGCAACCGCGGCCGTACGCCGGGTCGCCGGGGAGGTCGCCGCCACCCGGCAGCGGCTGCGCGGCATCGAGGACCGCTGGATCCCCCGCCTGCGCGCCGCCCTCGCCGAGCTGGAGCTGTCCTTGGACGAGCTGGAGCAGTCCGACAACGCTCGGCTGCGGCGGGCGGTGCCAGGCGCGGCGACGGCGAGGGGGCGGCGGCCATGATCACCCGGATCCTGCTGGCCGTCGACGACTCCGAGGGCGCGCTGGCCGCCGCCCGCGTCGCCATCGACCTCGCCGCCCGCCTCGGCGCCCGGCTCCGGGTCGTCAACGTCGTCCAGGACGGCCGGCTCGGCCAGACCCTGGCGGCGGCCTCGGGACATCCCGACCTGGGGGCCCGCCGTGCCCACGCCGGGTCGGCCGTGCTCTGCCATGTCGCCGAGCTGGCCCGCCGCTCCGGCGTCAAGGCCGAGACCTGCCAGCTCGAGGGGTCCCCGGCCCGGCGCATCCTCGACCAGGCCCGGTCCTGGCCCTCCGACCTCACGGTCATCGCCAGGTCCCAGCAACGCCGCCGTGCCGGCGACCCGTATGTCGGCGGCCAGACCGCCCACGTGCTGGAGCTCACCGAGCAGCCGGTGCTCGTCGTCCCCCATACCTAAACCGGCCGCCGGCATCGGCTCGAGCAGTCGGGCCGAGACCAGCGAGGTCAGTGGTCAGATGACCAGCCGTGCGCTGGACACGTCGTCGATGTCGTAGCCGAGCCGGTTCACGACCCGGACCACGCCGTCGACGGCCGCGACGGCACGCACCACCGTGGGGACGAGGCTGCGTCGTTCACAGCGGCCCTGCAGGGTCACCACACCGTCCCGGACATCGACGTCGAACCGGTCAGGCGCCATGACCAGGTCGCTGAAGATGACGTTTTCGACGATCTCCCGGCGCAGCTCCTCATCGGGCGGCAGGAACGACGTGAGCAGGTCCGCCCGACTGACGATGCCGACCAGCCGGCCGACCACGTCCACCACCGGCAGCCGCTTGACCCCGGCACGGTGCATGCGCCGGGCCGCCTCGGTCACGGTGGCCAGCGGTTCGACCGTGATCGCCGGCCGGGTCATCAGCTCGGCCGCCACCGTGGGTTCCGCCCTGGCCCGATCCCGCCGCCGAAGCCGCGCCGACAGCAGCCGGCCCGGCCCGTCGCCCGGCTGCTCCGGCTTGGGCAGCAGGTCGGCCTCGGAGACGACCCCGAGGACGCGCCCTCGGCCGTCGACCACCGGCAGGGCGCTCACCCGCCGGCTGGCCAGCAGCTTGACCAGCTCCTTGTAGGAGCTGTCCTCGTGGGCGCAGGCCACGTCCCTGGTCATCACGTCATGGACCCGGTGGTGCACTACACTCTCCTTTCGCCCCCGGTGGTCACCGGAACGCGCCGGCGGGCCGACCGATGCAGCCGGTCCGGCAGCCCCAGCCCGGTGGTCCGGCGGTGATCCATGCGCAGGTGCGAGAGCAACTCGCTCGGCGTCGGGAAGCGCAGCTGGCACTTGGGGCACTGCACGATGGTCATGATGCTCACCTCCTGGAGGGCGCAGGTCCCCGTCTTCACTGTGACGAATGGATCGCTGCACCGACAGGGCCGACAGGCCCGCAGTCGGTAGGCATATGGCGGACCGTCCGACCCGGCACCTGCCGATGCGGGGGCTGCCGCCCGAGCTGGCTACCCGGCTGTCGAGCGTTGGTACCTGAACGCCCAGGGCTCGGCGCCCCGGCCTGCCTCCACCCATCCATCGCCCTCGATCTCGCGACGGAGATCCCCAAGGCTCTTGGTCATCCCGGGCGCCCACGCCTCTTGCGGAGGCAGCGTGCCCAGCGTTCTCGGCGCGGGGAACGTGGCGCCCTCGTACCGGCGGTGGCCGTCGACGCGGCCGACGAATCGCAGGTACGCGTCGCCCGACTGCGACGCCAGGGTGGCGAGCGCGCCCGCCCACCACGACGCTCCGGCAAGGTCTTCCAATTCGATCTGGAGAGTCGCCATCACCGCCTCCTCAGGAACGGCTCGGTCGGTGTGCTCCCGCTCGAGGCTGAGCTCGTACCACCTGCGATCGGATGCCTTCCCTTCGCTGGTTGTGCGTCCGATGCTCCACCACCGTCGCCGGGAGCAGTAGGGCTGTTGGACCCGGTCTTCCAGGGTCGTGAGCCGAGGGTCCTACCGGAGCGGGCCGTCGTCCTCTGGGACCGTGGCAGTCCAGGTCGCAGCGTCGGGCTGGGAGGCGGGTGCATTGCACCTTGCGCGTGGCCCAGAAGGGCACGACATGAACCGGCGCCAACAACGACGGATCGGGCTGATCCTGTTCGGAATCCTGGCGGCGGGCGCGCTGGTCGGAGGCGGCTCGTGGCTGGGCCAGCGCAGCGACCGGCAACCGCCGGCCTCCGGACCGGGAGGCTCGGTGGTACGCCGCACCCATCGAAGGGCCGTCCGGTGCACTGGTCGTCACGGCTCTGGCCTGGGCCGTCGCCTGGCCGTGGTTGTCGCACCGCCAACGGCACATGCAAGCCGCTGGCCGGTCGTTGCCCGGTCAGAAGACACCACGCCTCCAGGTACGGCGACGCTGGACCTTCCGGCCGCGCCTGCTGGGAGGAGTGGGCGTCCACCAGGTGCCGGCCAGGTCGATGACCAGGTGCACCCTCAACGTCCGACCAGGAAGGCCACCACGTTCTGCGCCACCACCACGACCGCGGCCACCCCGCCGATCCAGGCAGGCACGATGGCCTCCCTGCGGCCGGCACGATGTGCCCGGCGGCCGTAGTGAACCGCAGCCACGCCGGGAGCGACGAGGATCAGCAGTGCCGGGATGGCGGCGAGCAGCACCGGCCCGACCGGGACTGGTTCTTGGCTGCCGCTCTGGTACCCGAGCGCGCTCATGAGTCCTTCGCCCACCGCCATGGCCACGACCAGCGCCACCGGCAGCAACGCGACCGCCACCCAGGCCCGGCGCAGATCACGGTCCGCGTGCTTGGACGGACCGATGACCGATGCGGGTTCGGCAGGCACGGGCACCTCCTCCTTCGCTCTCGCTTCACGAAAAGCCGACGCTAACTGGCTGTCCCCCCCCCGAGACTCAGGTGGCGCTGAACAGGTCGTGGGTCGCGACGCCGCCGGGGCCGACCACCACGACCGTCGCGTTGCCGAGCGCATCGAAACGGCGGTGTGCCAGGTGAGCCCAGGCCGTTGCCTGCTGTCTCGGTGCCGGTCGGGGTGTAGACCAGCCGGTGGTCGCCGGTGATCCGCTGGCCACCAGGATGCCAACCAGGATGAGCGTGCTGCTGGGTCCGAGATGGCGGTCCATCTCAGGCCTCCTTGGGACCGCAGACCCTGCCGGGGCTTGCCGCCAGGGCGCGAGAGGCATCGCCGGAGCCGTCCTGACAAGCGATCTTCGTCCTACTCCCCCAGCCTACGACCAGCCCCGGCAGGACCCCAGAGGCGAACGACCCACCACCACCGGGACAGGAGGGAGCCGGCCGGCGGTCACTGGGCAGGGTCGGGCAGGCGCTGGGCCCGCCACCGCTCCAGCAGCCGGGGGATCTCCTGCAACAGGTACTCGAAGAACGCCCGGGTCTCCTCCAGCCGAGCGCCCGCCGCGGTGTCCGGCCCCACGGACTTGACCCCCTCGGCCAGGTCCTGCAGCCAGCGCGCGACCATCTCGTCGCGGCGTGTGATCGCCTCATACCAGGTGTTGCTGGAGACCCGGTAGTGGTCCACCCGCTCCCCGGGCTCGCGCTCGCGGGAGAGGAGCTGCAGCTGGGTGAGGTAGCGCACGGCGCCGGAAACCGCCGCCGGGCTGACCCCGAGCTGGGCGGCCAGCTCGGCCGCGGTGCGCCGGCCGTCCTCGGCGACCAGCACGGTGGCGAACACCCGCGCGGGCATGCGGGGCATCCCCGCCTCGGTCAGGTTCAGGGCGAACCGTTCGATGAAGCGGCGGACCGCCTCCTCGTCGCGCACAGGCGCCAGTCCCTCGGCCATCGCCCCCCCTTCGCGGCTTCTCCACTTTACAAGGATGTGAAGCGAGTTTAGCTTGTGAAGCACCATGAATGCGACCGCCATCTCCACCTCGGGCCTGGTCAAGACCTTCGGCCCCACCCGAGCCCTGGATGGGCTCGATCTGTCCGTACGCACCGGCGAGGTCCACGGGTTCCTTGGCCCCAACGGCGCCGGCAAGACCACCACCATCCGCGTCCTGCTCGGCTTGTTGCGGGCCGACTCGGGCCAGGCACGGCTGCTTGACGGCGACCCCTGGCGCGACGCGGTCGCCCTGCACCGCCGCCTGGCCTATGTCCCCGGCGACGTCACCCTGTGGCCAAGCCTGTCCGGCGGCGAGGTGATCGACCTGCTGGGCCGCCTGCGCGGGGGCATCAACCCCAAGCGCCGCGCCGACCTGCTGGAGCGGTTCGACCTCGACCCGCGCAAGAAGGCCCGCACCTACTCCAAGGGCAACCGCCAGAAGGTCGCCCTGATCGCCGCGCTCGCCAGCGATGTGGAGCTGCTGCTGCTGGACGAGCCCACCGCCGGGCTGGACCCGCTGATGGAGGCCACCTTCCGCCAGGTGATCACCGAGGAACACCGCGGCGGCCGCACCGTGCTGCTGTCCAGCCACATCCTGGCCGAGGTCGAGGCCCTGGCCGACCGGGTCAGCATCATCCGGGTCGGCCGGATCGTGGAGTCGGGCACCCTGGCCGAACTGCGCCACCTCACCCGGACCTCGGTCACCGCCGAGCTGGCCGCCCCGCCCGACGGGCTGCTGGAGCTGCCGGGCGTGCACGACCTGAAGGTCGAGGGCACGCGGGTGCGCTTGCAGGTCGACACCGTCAGCCTGGACCGGGTACTGCGCCACCTCACCTCGGTGGGGGTGCGCAGCCTGACCAGCCAGCCCCCGACTCTGGAGGAGCTGTTCCTGCGCCACTACGGCGACACCGAGCTCGCGCCCGCCAAGGAGACGGCATGAGCAGCCGGTCCTCCCGGGCCGAGACGACCTCGGGAACCGGTGTCATGCTGCGCTTCCTGCTGCGGCTGGACCGGTTCCGGCTGCCGTGGTGGCTGCTCGGCGCCGGCCTGCTGGTCGGCTACCAGTCCGCGGGCAGCCAAAGCATCTACGACACCCCCCAGGACCTCGCCAAGTTGCGGCAGACGATGGGCGGCAACGCCGCGGTGGTGGCAATGAGCGGCCCCAGCCAGCTGCTGGCCACCATCGGCGGGGAGATCGTGTTCGAGATCCTCTCCTACGTGGCGATCGTCGTCGCGCTCATGAACATGTTCCTGATCTGCCGGCACACCCGCACCGACGAGGAGACCGGCCGGGCCGAGCTCGTCCGCTCGGCCCAGGTGGGCCGCCGCGCCCCCCTGGCTGCCGCCCTGTGCCTGGCCGGCCTGGCCAACCTGGCGGTGGCGGTGGTGGTGTTCGCCGCGGCCGCGGGGACCGGACTGCCGGCTGGCGGGTCGGTGCTGCTCGGCCTGGCGGTTGCCGGGGTCGGGCTCACCTTCGCCGCGGTGACCGCGGCCGCCGCGCAGGCGTTCGAGAACCACCGTGCCGTCTACGGGGCCGTGGCCGCCGTTCTCGGCGCCTCCTGGGTGCTACGGGCGGCCGGGGACGCCGGCAACGGGACCCTGTCGTGGCTGTCCCCGATCGGGTGGAGTCAGCAGACCCTGCCCTATGCCGGCGACCGCTGGTGGCCGCTGCTGCTCCACCTCGCCGCCACGGCGCTGCTGGTCGCGGTCGCGGTCGCCCTGCTGGACCGGCGCGACTTCGCCGCCGGGCTGCGTCCGCCCCGGCCGGGACGCGCCAGCGCGTCGCGGGCGTTGGGCTCCTCGCTGGGCCTTGCCTGGCGCCTGCAGCGCGGACCGGTCATCGGCTGGGCGATCGGCCTGTTCCTGCTGGGGGCGGCCTACGGCTCGTTCGCCGACTCCTTCGACGACTTCGTCGCCGACTACCCGGAGGTCGCCCAGTACCTGGGCGGCACGGCCAATGTCGTCAACGCGGGCCTGGCCCTGACCACGCTGATGTGCGTCCTGCTGGCGGCGGCGTTCGGGGTCACCAGCGCCATGCGGGCGCGCACCGAGGAGACCTCGGGGCGGGCCGAGCCGGTGCTGGCCACCCGGACCAGCCGCTGGGCCTGGCTCACCAGTCACCTCACCGTGGCCCTGGTCGGCAGCGCGGTCATGCTGGTGGCGGCCGGCTTCGGCCAAGGGCTTGCCTACGGCATGAGCATCTCCGACGCCGGCCAGATCCCACGGCTGATCGGGGTCGCGCTGGTCTATCTGCCCGCGGTGTGGGTGGTGATCGGGCTCGCCGCGGTGGGGTTCGGCTGGCTGCCGCGCATCGCCGCCGCGCTGGCCTGGACGGCCGTCGGCTATTGCGCGGTGGTGGCGCTGTTCGGGGACTCCTTCGACCTGCCCGCCTGGTTCCAGCAGGCCTCCCCGTTCACCCATACCCCCGAGTCGCCCTTGGAGGGCGTCACGGCGGCGCCGCTGCTCGCCATCGGGGCGATCGTCGTGCTGCTCGTTGTCGGCGGCCTCGCCGGATTCCGCCGCCGCGACCTCGCCAGCAGTGCCTGATCGCCTGCTGGCGCGGCCGGGTCACCCGAGGCGAGCTGCGCCGGCACGATCCCGCGGCGATGCTGGGCAGGCGTGGTCCGCGCGGGCATGCCGGGCCAGGGCAGCGACCAGGTCACCGGTGGCGATGGTCCCCACCGGATGGCCGTGACCGTCCACCACTGGCAGCACGTCCAGGTGCTGTTCGTCCATCAGCCGCGCCGCCTCGACCAGCGGCTGGTCGGCCGCCACCACGAGCGGGCTGGCGCGCATCAGCTGCCACACCCGCAGGCTGGCGAGCAGCCGCTGATGACGCAGGGATGGCCCGGGGAGCTGGGGCAGCGGCCGGCCGGGCAGGGACCGGGCGAGCACGTCCCCCAGCGTGACCACGCCGACCATCCGTCCACGGTGCAGCACCGCCGCCCCGGCCACGCCCCGGGCCAGCTGGCGGGCGGCCACATCGGCGGGTGTGTCGGCGTCCAACACCAGCACCGGGGTGGTCATGGCGTCGCCGACCGTGCCCAGCAGGTGGTCCGAATCAGGATGGTGGTCGGTGAGCATGACGATCAACCTCCTTCGTCCCGACCAGCCTCCCAGCTTCCCGGCCCCGGCGCCGCCGCCGATCGGCACCCTTTCTCCAGGACCTTCGTTCCCTCGGCAGGTGGGCGAGCAGGGTCGAGCCAGAATCACCCCAGGTTGGTCCAGGTCATCCCGACGCGGATCCCCGCAGATCAGGCTGATCCTGGCCGCTGCGACCGCATCGGTCGCGGCGGTGGCATCGGTGGCCGGCTCCAGCGGCTGGGGTCGGAAGGGTGGCCGCCCGCGGTCACGCGCCCGGTTGTCGGCCGGCCGACATGAGCGAGCACCAGCAGCCGCACCCCAGCCGCCTCGGCGACATGCACCACGCTGGCCACCGCCTCCGGCCGGAGGGACCTTCGGGTATGGGATTCCGGGACGCTTGCCTCTCGGCACGGTCCAGCGCTCGGACTGCCGTGGCAGGTGGAGCCAGGCCAACCAGCCAGGGGAGGAGGTGACGAACCATGGCGCTGGTCCGTCGACACCCGTTGACGGTCGCCGAGTGTGACCCTTGGGCGGCTGGATCCGGGACTGGCCGGAGCTGTTCCGGTCGTTCCGGTCGCTGCTGGCTGAGGACCAGCTCGGGGTCGAGGAGTTCCTCCACGGCGACACGCTCATCATCCGCGCCGAGCTGCCCGGGATCGACCCGGACACCGACGTCGAGCTGACCATCGGCGATGGCATGCTCCACCTCCACGCCGAGCGGCGCCAGGAGCAGCAGCTCGAGGACAAGGACCTGGTTCGCTGTGAGCTGCGCTAGGGTGCGTTCACGCGCACCCTGCCGCTGCCGGTCGGGGCGACCGAGGAGGACATCGACGCCTCCTCCAAGGCGGGGATCCTGGAGGTCCGCGTCCCGGTCGACACCAAGAAGGCGGCCGCGACCAAGCTCTCGGTCCGCACCACCTGACGGGCGCACGCCTGTTCCGGCCCCGGCCCCGGCCACGCTGCCGGGGCCGGGGCGTGCGGCGGCCGTGCGGCCCAGACAAGCCGAGGCGTTCGCCTCTCGGCGGTGGCTGGCGAACCGGGGAGGATGAGGATCCGAACGCCATCCCCTAGGCGCCGCCGGAGGAGTGAGTGGCATGGGGTTCCGAGATCGCGCCGACGCGGGCCGCCAGCTGGCCTGGCGACTCCAGCAGTACCGGACAGAGGTGCCGGTGGTGGTGGGCCTGCCCCGTGGCGGGGTGCCGGTCGCGGCCGAGGTGGCCCGTGCGCTGGGGGCGCCGCTGGATGTCGTGGTCGTCCGTAAGCTGGGCTGCCCCTGGCAGCCCGAGCTGGCCCTGGGCGCCGTCGGCGAGGACGGCGCCCTGGTCCTCAACCCCGCCCTGATCGCCGGCATCGGCCTGGCCCCCCAGGACCTCGCCGGCGTCGTCTGGGCCGAACGCGGCGAGCTGGCCCGGCGCCTGGCCCACTACCGCGGGAACCGGCCGGCGGTGCCGGTCGCGGGCCGCACCGTCATCGTGGTCGACGACGGGCTGGCGACCGGCGCCACCGCCCGCGCCGCGATCGGGGTCCTCCGCCAGCGGGGGGCTCGGCGCATCGTGCTGGCGGTACCGGTGGCGCCCCCCGAGACGGTCGAGGCGCTGGGTGCCGTCGCCGACGAGGTGGTCGCCCTGGACACCCCGAGGGCGTTCCTGGCCATCGGCCAGCGCTATGACGACTTCACCCAGACCAGCGACCAGGAGGTCACCCGGCTGCTGGGGGCCCGGGAGCCGGCACCGGCCCTGGCCAGCACCGGAACCCAAGATGCTCCCGCCCGCGAGTGCGGCATCGACCTCGGCCGGGTGCGGCTGGCCGGCGAGCTGGTCACCCCGCGCTCCCCGATCGGGATCGTGGTGTTCGCCCACGGCAGCGGCAGCAGCCGCCACAGCCCCCGCAACCGCCAGGTCGCCCACGTCCTCAACCACAGCCGGCTGGCCACCCTGCTGGTGGACCTGCTCACCCCGGCCGAGGCGAGGGACCGCGGCAACGTCTTCGACATCGAGCTGCTCGCCCGGCGGCTGGTCGGCACGACCCGCTGGCTCCAGGCCCAGCCCGAGGCCGGCGGCCTCCCGGTCGGGTTCTTTGGGGCCAGCACCGGCGCCGCGGCCGCCCTGTGGGCCACCGCCGACCTCGGCGACCAGATCCGGGCGGTGGTGTCCCGCGGCGGCCGTCCCGACCTGGCCGCCCCCAGGCTTGGCGAGGTGCGAGCCCCGACCCTGCTGGTCGTGGGGGGCCGCGACCCCCAGGTGCTGGAGCTCAACCGCCAGGCCCAGGCCCAGCTGCGCGGTCCGACCACCCTCCAGGTCATCGCCGGGGCCGGCCACCTGTTCGAGGAACCCGGCGCCCTGGACCGGGTGGCCGCCCTGGCCGCCGCCTGGTTCCGCCACCACCTCCCCCACCCCAGCCCCGCCCGGCCCGAACAGGCACTCCGGCATCCATCCGAGCCGAGCAGCCGGCCCCTCGCCATGCTCCAAGGGTGATCGCCGGAGCCGACCAGCTGTTGCCTGTCGTCTCTGACCGGGTCAGCTTCCGGCTGGGGAAGTCCAAGGACCGGCCGGCTGGTCTGGTTGGTTCAGTAGCGGAGGATGGCTGCCGGTCGGGCCTCGTGCGCCGGGAGGGGGTAGGCGCTGCCGCCGTGGCGGAGGGTCTCGACCGCGGCCAGATCCAGCAGGTCGACAGCTCCCGGGCGGACGCGCCGATGGAGCTGGGCCGCGCCGGTCGCCGGGTCCACACTGCCCCAACGCTCGGTGCCCATGGGGACCAGCAGCGACTCGACCCGGCCGCCGAGGGCCGCCGCCACGATCCGGCGCAGGTCGCTGGTGGCCCGGCCGCGCCGCTCCAGGGCCCGGCAGCGCCCAGCGACCGCCCGCTGGTCGCTTCGGAACCGGTCAGCGACCAAGGCCCAGGCCCGCCGGTGCAGCTCGCGGGCGCCGAGGTGGTCGGGGTTGCCCGACAGGCCCCCCTCCAGGATCTCGGGATAGGCGCTGGCGGCCCGGTACAGCGGCCGCAGGTAGTCCACCCCGGCCAGCACCAACGGCGCCCGCCGGTCGCTGACCGCATGCTGGAGCCCATGGTCGACCTCGCGGAACAAGCGCAGGACGCGGTCCTTGGCGTCGTCGGTCCCCACCCCGTGGCCATGGAAGACCACCGCCGGCCGACCCCCGGGCCGCGCCGGGCCACTCTGGTGCAGCTGGAGCTGCTCGGCGCGGTCCTCCAGGCGCATCGTCTCGTCCAGGCCGGCCAGGACCTCGGGCAGCTCAAGCTCGCGGAGGCCGTCCCGGTCGCCGGCGAACAGCCGCACCCGGTGCTGGCTGAGGGCGAGCAGGTAGAACCGGCCGTCGCCACCCAGCAGGGGCAGCAGCGGCTTGACATGAAAGCGGTCGCCGACCACCACCAGCTGGCGTGGTCGGTAGGGCAGCCGTAGCCGCCGGGCGCCGCCGCCGGCCAGGAACAACGCCAGGCCACCAGCGGCCGCGTCCCGCCAGAAGGCCGCGTCGGCGGTCAGCTCCAGGCCGGGGGCGAGCAGGTCCCTGGCCTGGGAATGGCGCACGCCGCCAGCCAGCCGGTGCTCGGCCTCGCGGAGCAGGTTCCGCAGCCGGATCGGGTCCTGCTCGGTGTCGCCCGGTGGATGGGTTGGCAGGAAGATCGACACACGCCGGCCGCCACGCTCATCGGCGAGTGCGACCAGCCCCTGGGTGGTGAGCAGCCGCATCGAAAGTACCTCCCTTGTCGCACCCGAGGAGCGCGGGTGCACCGGCACGCCTGGTTCAGGCGCGGCGGCGGTAGCTGGTGGCCTCGGTGACCCGGGCCCGGGCCAGGTCCTCAGCCGCCTCCCGGGGCGTGACCCCTCGCTCTGCCGCGTCGGCCAGCACCTGGGCGGTGTTGGCCGCGACCTTGTCCTGGACCAGGGCCAGCGCCTGGGCCTGGGTCCCGCCCCGGTACTCGACACTGGCGCAGATCACCCCGCCGGCGTTGGCGATGATGTCGGGCACCACCAGCACCCCACGCTTGTGCAACAACAACTCGGCCTCGGCGGTGGCCGGGATGTTGGCCCCCTCCAGCACCACCGCGGCCCGCACCCGCTCGGCGGTGGCGGCATCCAGCACATCGGGCCGGGCGGCCGGGACCAGCAGGTCGCAGTCCACCCCCAGCAGGTCGTCGCGGGGCATCGGCGAGCCACCCTCGAATGCCCCCACCGAGCCGCCCTCGGCCTTCCAGGCGCCCAGCGCGGCCACCTCCAGGCCCTCGGGGTTGGCCACCGCCCCAGCCGAGTCCGAGGCCGCCACCAGCACCGCCCCCCGCTCGGCCAGGAACCGGGCGGCGTTGGCGCCCACCGCCCCGAACCCCTGCACCGCCACCCGGGCACCCTCCAGGCGGAGATAACCGGCCTCCTGGACCACGTCGGCGCAGGCGGCCAGGCCCAGGCCGGTCGCACCGACCTCGTCCAGGGGGATCCCGCCCAGCACCGCCGGCAGGCCGACCGCCCGGCCGATCTCGTCATGGATCCAGCCCATACAGGCCTCGTCGGTGCCCATGTCCGGACCCGGGACGTACTCGGCCAGACCGGCGATCGCCCGCGCGAACGACCGCACCAGCCGCTGCTTGGCAGCCCGGCCCATCCCCGGGTCGGCGCAAATGCCGGCCTTGCCGCCCCCATAGGGCAGCCCAGCGGCGGCATTCTTCAACGTCATCGCCCGAGCCAGCCGCATGACCTCCTCAACGGTGACGTCAGCGGCCATCCGGACCCCCCCGATGGCCAGCCCGGCAGCCAGATTGTCGACCACCACCACCGCCCGCAACCCAACAGCGGGATCCCCGACCAGCACAACCTTCACCGGACCCAGGTCGCCCCACAACTCACCCCATCGACCCTCCATCACCGGAACCTCCTCTCAGGCCCGGCACCGACGTCACCATGGCCCACCGGGCCACCGGACCTCGGTGCATCCTCAACCTAGCCCGTGACCGGCCTCCGGGGCAGAGGCGAAGGTCCCGCTCCCGCCGTGCCGACTCACGGCCCGCGGATGGGCCCACGCCCTTCACCGCTCGTGAGCCTGCTCGACGGTGAGCGGTGGGAGCGGCCCTCGCGCCACCCGGGAACCGAGGGCTGACCGGCACGGGTCGGGTGTGACCATCGGCCCTACGGCGCGGGCTCGGGAGGCGATCTGATAGGCGTGGAGATGGATCGAAGGAGGATCCGATGCGCAGCCTGGTGAGGGACCTGATGACGACCCCGGTGGTGACCGTCGAGTCCACCACGCCGTTCAAGGAGATCGTGGCCCGGCTCACCCAGCACAAGGTGAGCGCGGTGCCGGTGGTGGACGACGCCGGGCTGGTGCTCGGTGTCATCTCCGAGGCCGACCTGCTCCTCAAAGAGGAGCACCCCGACCCCG
>DASZON010000037.1:0-7534 GCA_035550755.1 Actinomycetota bacterium
CCGCCCAGGGTGGCCACCATCATGAAGTTGCCGATCTTGATGCGGCCGGCCCGGATCCCGGCCTCGGTGGCGCCGAGCGGGTTGCCGCCGACGGCGATCGTGTGCAGCCCCCAGCGGGTGCTGGTCAGCAGCACGTGGAAGGCGACCACGATCAGCAGGCCCCAGGTGATGTGGGCCCAGTCCGAGGCGCCGAGCCAGTGCCGGATCGTCTCGGTGGCGGCGTCGGGGATCGGCGCCGGGTAGGCGTGCGAGGTGACCAGCACGAGGCCGATGACGATGTTGGCGGTGCCCAGGGTGGTCACGAACGACGGCACCCTGAAGAACACGGTGATGAAGCCGTTGACGAAGCCGATGAACGCCGAGATGGCCAGGGCCAGGACGATCGCCAGCAGGATCGGCACGCCGTGGTAGTCGACCAGGTAGTGCATGTTGAACGGGGCGAAGGCGAACACCGCCGCCACCGACAGGTCGATCTCGCCGTTGACCAGCACCAGCACCATGCCGGCGGCGATGATCGCCACCGGCGCGGTCGCCTGGGCGATGTTGACCAGGTTGGGCTGGGTGAGGAACGCCTCCGAGGCCGAGGCGAAGTAGATGCCGAGGGCGACCGCGACCACCAGGACGCTGGCCTCGCGGCGGCGCAGGAACGCGTCGCCGACCCGCCGCAGCAGGCCGCGAGGGGGCCGGCCGGCCGGAGCCGGCTCGACCCTCTCGGCGACCTCGACGGTGTCGCTCACCCTGTCCCTCGGCTAGCCAGCGATCGCTCCCGAACGCTGCACCACCTGCTGCTCGGTGCTGGACCCCTCGAAGCGGGTCTTGGTCTGCAGATAGGGGTCGACGTTGTCCTTGGTCACGAACAGCAGACCGGTATTGGTCTCGGACGGGAACACCAGCCCGCCCGACAGCTTGTACATGTAGAGGTATAGCACCGGCAGGAACCCCTGCAAGTACGGCTGCTGGTCGATGGTGTAGTCGAGGCTGCCCCCCTTGATGGCGTTGAGGGTCTCGGGCACCAGGTCGAACCCGCCGGCGACCTTGAGGCCCTTGTCCCGCATCTTGTACTTCTCCACCACCTGGCCCACCGACTGGGTCGAGCCGGCGTCCACCGCCAGCATGCCGGCCAGGTTCGGGTGGCCCTGGGCGTAGGCGTCGATGATCGACAGGCCCTTGGTGACGTCGGCGTTGGTGCCGACCGGGGTGAACTTGAGCGGCTTGCCAGACTGCTTGATGGCGTCGGAGGCGCCGTCGATGCGCGGCTGGATGTTGAGCGCGCCAGGGGTGGCGATGAACCCGACCACGTCGCCGGAGTCCAGGCCGGACGCGATCGCCCGCTGGCCGAGCTGGAACCCCGAGTCGTACAGGCCCTGGCCGATGTAGGCCAGCCGGTCGGTGCCGGGGTCGTCCTTGGCCCCGTCGGCGTTGTAGGACACGACCGGGATGCCGGCGCCCAGCGCCTGCTTCACCGGGGCGTTGAAGGCGTCCTTGTCGACCACCGCCAGCGCGATGCCGTCGGCCTTGGCGGAGATGGCGGTGTTCATGGCGTTGACCATCTCGGCGACGATCGAGTCCTTGGACCCCGTCCACTGGAACTCGCAGTTGAGCAGGGCGCAGGCGTCCTGGGCGCCGTACTGGGTTGGGGTGAAGAACGGGTTGGTGGTGACGTGGTTGACGAACACGAACTTCCACTTCGGGGTCGAGGGGAAGTCGCCGGCGCCGGTCGCCGACGCCGAGTCGCTGCTGTTGTCGTCGTTGTTGCCGCAGGCGGCCAGCAGCGCCGAGGCGGCCAGCGAGGCGCTGGTCAGCCCGACCCCGCCCAGCAGCCGGCGCCGGGTGACCTTGTTGAGGCCGAGGGTCTCGACGGCCTCCTCGACCGCGGGATGGACCTTGGACATTGCAACCCTCCTGGGAACGGGTGTCGCCCGCTCAGTCGGTGGAGAACCGGTAGATGGTGGTGGTCTGGTACCGCTCGCCCGGCGACAGCACGGTCGACGGGAAGTTGGAGTGGTTGGGCGAGTCGGGGTAGTGCTGGGTCTCGAGGGCGAACCCGTCGCCCTGCCGGTACATCCGGCCGCTGGTGCCGACCAGCGTCCCGTCCAGGAAGTTGCCGGAGTAGAACTGGATGCCCGGCTGGTCGGTGATGACCTCCAGGACCCGGCCGCTTCTCGGCTCGACGACCCTGGCGGCCAGCTCCAGGCCGCTGCCGTGCCGGTCGAGCACCCAGTTGTGGTCGTAGCCGCGGCCGATGACCAGCTGCGGGTGGGAGTCACGGATGCGCGCGCCGATGGCGGTCGAGCGCCGGAAGTCCAGCGGCGTGCCGCCGACGCTGGCGATCTCGCCGGTGGGGATCAGGGTCGGGTCAACGGGCGTGTAGTGGCTGGCCTTGAGGGTCAGCTTGTGGCCGTAGATGTCGCTGGAGCCCTCACCGGCGAGGTTCCAGTAGGCGTGGTTGGTCAGGTTGATGACGGTCTTGAGGGGGCTGTTGCCCACCAGCCGGGCACGGTAGTCCATGCGGATCTCGTTGCGGTTGGTGAGGGTGTAGGTGACCTTGTTGGCCAGCCTGCCCGGGTAGCCCTGGTCGCCGTCGGGGCTGGTGAAGCGGAGCTCGAGGCCGACGCTGTGCCGGTCCTGCACCGGGGTCGCGGCCCAGATGTGCTTGTCGAAGCCGACCGTGCCGCCGTGGAGGCTGTTCGGATCGTTGTTGATCGGCAGCTGGTAGGTCTGGCCGTTGAGCTGGAACCGGCCGAGGGCGATGCGGTTGGCGTAGCGGCCGGTGATGCAGCCGAAGTAGGGGCTCTTGGTCTCGTAGTCGGCGATGTTGTTGAAGCCGAGGGTGACGTTGGCCATGCGGCCGTGGCGGTCGGGCACCCTGATCGACTGGAGGATGCCGCCGTAGGTGAGGATCTTCACCTCCATGCCCCGCGAGTTGGTCAGGGTGTAGATGTCGACCGCGGCGCCGGCGTCGGCCGGGGCGCTGGCGGACAGGTGGCCGAACGAGGCCTTGGTGATGGTGGGCCGGTGCCCCGAGGACGACGCCGCGGCGGTCAGCCCGAACAGCCCGACGGTGGCGACGGCCAGGAGGACGGCCAGCGCGAGACGCACGGCCCTCCCCCGGATCCCGGTCCCTGCGGCGGTGGTGTACATGGACCCTCCCTTCGGCTGCCCACTGCGGGCATGGGTGGCTACCACTTGACCTCTGTCCATCCGGCGCTCGACGCGGCGCTGCGCTGCACCGCGTCGAGCACCTCCTGCACCTGCAGGCCGTCGGCGAACGACGGCACCGGGTCGCGGCCGGCGGCGATCGCCTCCAGCAGGTCGCGCACCTCGTGGGTGAACGTGTGCTCGTAGCCGATGCTGTGGCCCTCGGGCCACCAGGCGGCGGCGTAGGGGTGGACCGACCGGGTCGCCTGGATCCGGCGGAAGCCCTGGGTCGCCGGGTCGTCGGTGGCGTCGAAGAACCGCAGCTCGTTGAACGCCCCCAGCTCCCAGATCACGCTACCCAGCTCGCCGTTGACCTCGACCCGGAGGCCCTCGTCGTGGCCGGTGGCGAAGCGGGTGGCCTCGAAGCTGCCAACCGCCCCGCCGGCGAAGCGGGCGATGAACGCGGCCGCGTCGTCGACCGTCACCGGCCCGCGCGCGCCCCCGCCGCCGGGCAGGGGCCGCTCCCGGACGAAGGTCTCGGTGAGGCCCGAGACGCCGGTGATCCGGTCCCCGGCCACGTACTGGGCCAGGTCGATGGCGTGGGCGCCGAGGTCGCCGAGGGCGCCCGACCCCGCCTCGGAGGCCCGGAGCCGCCAGGCCAGCGGGAACTCGGGGTCGAGGAGGTGGGCGCCGAGGTAGGCGGCGCGGACGTGGCGGATGGCGCCAAGGCGGCCGGCCGCCACCAGCTCCCTGGCCAGGGCCACGGCCGGGACCCGGCGGAAGTTGAACCCGACCATGGCCCGCACGCCCCGGGCGGCGGCCCGCTCGGCCGCGGCCGCCATCGCCCGCGCCTCCTCGACGGTGTTGGCCAGCGGCTTCTCGCAGAGCACGTGCTTGCCGGCCTCGAGGGCGGCGATCGAGATCTCGGCGTGGCTCGACCCGGGGGTGCAGACGTCGACCAGGTCGACGTCGTCCCGCTGGACCAGCCGCTTCCAGTCGGTCTCGGTGGCCGGCCAGCCGAGCCGGGCCGCGGCGGCGGCGACCGCGTCGGGGTCCCGGCCGCAGATCGCGGCCATCCGGGGCCGGGACGGCAGGTCGAAGAAGCTGGCCACGTTGCGCCAGGCCTGGGAGTGGGCCCGCCCCATGAAGGCGTAGCCGACCATCCCGATCCCGAGGACGTCCCGATCGCGTGCCATCAGGCCCCAGCCTCCCGGCGCGACGCCAGCCCACCAATTTGTCCGTCCAGTGGCCAAACTAAGCAGCAAAGCAATCGAGTGTCAATGGCCGTCGTGTAGAGTAGGTCCAGGTCCTGGACAAAGGAGCTGCCGTGGTGAGGAGCGGAGGGCTGCCGGCCAGGCAGGAGGGGCTCCGCCAGCACAACATGGCCCTGGTGGCCCAGTGCATCGCCGCCGGTGAGCCGGTCTCCCGGGCCGGCATCGCCGCCGCCACCGGGCTCACCAAGACCACCGTCTCCAGCCTGGTCGACGACCTGGTCGGCGCCGGCCTGGTCACCGAGCTGGGCCCGGAGGCCAGCGGCAGGATCGGCCGGCCACCCAGCGGCCTGGCCCTCAACCGCTCCCGGTTCGTCGGGGTCGGGCTGGAGATCAACGTCGACTACCTGGCCGTCTGCGTGGCCAACCTGGTCGGCGAGGTCCGTACCCTGCGGACCCGGCCGCGCGACAACCGGGGCCAGTCCCCCGCCAAGGTCCTGGGGCGCGCCCTGCGCATGACCAACAACGCGATCGCCTCGGCCCGGGCCGCCGGGCGCACCGTGGCCGGGCTGGCCGTGGCCGTGCCCGGGCCGGTCGAGACCGACCGCGGGCTGGTGCGCCTCGCTCCCAACCTGGGCTGGGTCGACGTGCCCGTGGCCGAGATCCTGGCCGACCGCCTGGCCGCCCCCGACCTGCCGGTGCTGGTCGACAACGAGGCCAACCTGGCCGCCCTCGGCGAGCTGTGGTTCGGCGGCCACGACGGCCTCGAGGACTTCGTGCACGTCTCGGGCGAGATCGGCGTCGGCGCCGGCATCGTGATCGGGGGTGAGCTCTTCCGCGGGGTCCAGGGCTTCGCCGGCGAGGTCGGCCACGTCACCGTGCGGCCGGACGGCCCCCGCTGCCGCTGCGGCGCCCGCGGCTGCCTGGAGCAGCTGGCCGGCCAGGAGGCCATCCTGCGCGCCGCCGGGGTGGCCGGGGCCGCCGGCACCAGCCTCGGCCAGCCTCGCGGGTCGGTGGCCGAGCTGCTGGCCAGGGCGCGGGCCGGGGACCCCGAGACGCTGCGGGCGGTGGCCTCGGCCGGCCGGGCCCTCGGCCTGGCCCTCTCGGCCACCGTCAACCTGGTCGACCCGGGCACGGTGGTCCTCGGCGGGCTCTACGCCTCCCTGGAGCCGTGGCTCCGGGAGCCGCTGCTCGCCGAGCTGTCCGAGCGGGCGATCACCCAGCGGTGGTCGCCGGCCCGGGTGCTCGCCTCCCGCCTGGGGCCGAACGCGGCCGTGCGCGGGGCCACCGGGGCGGTGGTCAAGCGGGTCCTGGCCGACCCGTCGGCGGTGTTCGCTGCGGCAGGGCATCGCGTCGCTCCCACCCGTCCTCGAACAGGTTGAAATGGACGCCGGTCCGCGGGTGCCGGGCGACGGCGTCCCGGTCCAGGCGGACCCCGAGCCCCGGCCCGGACGGCAGGGTGAAGCAGCCGTCGGCCGGGTCGACCGTCGGGGCGCCGTGGACCAGGTCCTTGACCCACGGGTCGGCGAAGTCGTTGAAGTGCTCCAGGACCTTGTAGTTGCCGGTGGCCACGGCCAGGTGCAGGTTGGCGGCGGTGCCCACCGGACCGCAGACGTTGTGGGGGGCCAGCAGCAGCTCGTAGGCGGCCGCCCAGCCGACGAGCTTGCCCATGGTGGTGAAGCCGCCGAAGTGGGTCAGGTCGGCCTGGACGACGTCGACCAGCCCCTCCTCGAACAGCTCCCGGAACTCGGCCAGGACGTGCAGGCGCTCGCCGGTGGCCAGGGGCAGCCAGGTCCCGGCCCGGACCTGGCGGAGCCCGGCCGGGTTGTAGGGCGGCACCGGCTCCTCGATCCAGGCCGGGCCGAACGGCTCCATGGCCCTGGCGACCCGCACGGCGGTGGACGCCGTGAAGCGGCCGTGCATCTCCACCATCAGCTCGACCTCGGGCCCGACGGCGTCCCGGACGGCGGCGATGATGTCGACCGCCAGCGCGAGGTCGGCCTGGCCGAGCTCGGCCGAGGCGGCGCCGAACGGGTCGATCTTGAGGCCCCGGTAGCCGCGCCCGGTGACCTCGGTGGCGAACCGGGCGACCACCTCGGGGTCGCGGTCGCCCTGATACCAGCCGTTGGCGTAGGCCGGCACCCGGTCGCGGAAGCGGCCGCCGAGCAGCCTCCACACCGGCACCCCGGTGGCCTGCCCGATGAGGTCGTGGCAGGCGACGTCGAAGGTGGCCAGGGCGGTCTGGGTGATCTCGCCGGCCCGGCCGTATTCGGCCCAGTGGACCTGCCAGGCCAGCCGCTCGACGTCGAAGGGGTCCATGCCGAGGACGTAGCGCCCGGCCAGCTCGTCGATGCAGGCCAGCAGGGTGTCGGTCTTGTTGACCATGCGGGCCTCGCCGACGCCGCGGAGCCCCTCGTCGGTGACCAGCTCGACAAAGGTCAGCTCGCGCCAGGGGGTGCCCACCACCACCGTCTCGACCCCGACGACCTTCACCGCGACCTCACCCTCCCGCGTCCAGGCCGGTGAGGGTGAACGCGGCCCGCAGGTCGCGGGCGGTCTGCTCCAGGTGGGCGAGCATGGCCGCGGCCGCGCCCCTGGGGTCGCGGGCCCGGATCCGCTCCAGGATGCGGGCGTGCTGCTCGATCACGTCCTGGACGGTCCCTCCGCGGGCCAGGTGGCCGCGCAGGCTGCGCATCCGGCTGGCCCGCAGCGGCTCCTCCATGGCCTCGATCAGGAAGCGGAGCAGCTGGTTCCCGGCGGCCGCGGCCACGCCGGCGTGGAAGCCGATGTCGCCCTCGTGCAGGGCCATCGGGTCGTCGGCGCCGGCCCGCATGGCGGCAAGGGCCCGCTCCATGGCGGCGACGTCGCTGCGGCTCGCCTGGGCGGCGGCCAGCGAGGCGATGTGCACCTCCAGGGCCTTGCGGACCTCCAGCAGGTCGAGCAGCTGTCGGGGGTCGCGGCGTACCGCGGCGGTGAAGAAGCCGCCGATCGGCCCGCTGTTGGGGTGGGCGACCGTGGTCCGCCGGCCCTGGCGGATCTCGACCAGCCCGCGGGCCTGGAGCGACCGCGCCGCCTCGCGGACGGTCAGCCGGCTGACCTCGAACCGCGCCGCCAGCTCGGCCTCCGACGGGAGCTCGGCCCCCGGCTCGAGCTCCACCAGCACCAGGTCCTCCAGCCGCTGCACC
>DASZON010000038.1:0-12660 GCA_035550755.1 Actinomycetota bacterium
ACATCCAGGAGGCCGAGGCCGACGTGGCCGCGGGCCGCACCACCCACCTGTCGAAGCAGGAGGCACTGGCCGAGATCGACCGGTGACCGGCGAGTCCGGCGAACCGTTCGAGATTGACTGGGCGCCACCGGCCAAGCGAGCTCTGCGTCGCCTGCCCGAGAGGGTCGCCACTGCGGTGGTCGAGTTCGTCTACGGCCCACTGGCGAGCAACCCGAACCAGGTTGGGCGGCCCCTCCGGGTCGAGCTCGAAGGCGCCTACAGCGCCCACCGCGGAGACTACCGGGTGGTGTACCGCATCGACGAGCAGTCCCGGCGGGTTCTGGCGATCGGCCATCGGGCCGACATCTACCGCCGACCCTAGCGCTCGGCGGCCAGCGAGCCGCAGAGGACGACACCCAGGACGACCAGCTGGAGGACGGCCGACACGGCCAGGCCGGCCGGGATCGTGGCCAGGGCGAGGACGGCCGCGGCGGCGCGGTGGCGGGCCGGGCCGAGGTCGAGGATGCGGCGGAACCCCAGATCGCCGGCCAGGAAGACGGCCACCCCGCCGGCCAGCAGCAGGGCGTGGTTCAGGTCGAGGGGCTCGAAGGCATGGCCGATGGCGTCCTTGAGGCCGGCGGCCAGGGCGACGATGCCGAGCAGGATCGGCAGGTGCCAGTAGCCGAAGGCCCTGACCGCGACCGCGGCCCGGCGGTCCTCGGGCACGGCGGCCAGGGCCTCCTCGGCGCGGCTGTCGTCGCCGCCGAAGTACGCCCACCACAGGCAGGCCGCCAGCACCAGGCCGAGCACGGCCACGCTGACCAGGGCCAGGTCGACGGGCAGGCCGGCGGCGCCGATGCCGATGGCCACCACCGACTCCCCGAGGGCGACGATCACCACCAGCCCGTGCCG
Organism: Actinomycetota bacterium; assembly: GCA_035550755.1. Lineage (GTDB taxonomy): Bacteria > Actinomycetota > CALGFH01 > CALGFH01 > CALGFH01 > CALGFH01. Next base: position 892 of record DASZON010000038.1, read on the forward strand.
CTCCACGAAGTGGGCCGGGGCGACCCGGAACCCGCCGATCCCGGTGACCAGGGGCGTGACCCACTCGAGGGCGAACGCCGCCGCCCACAGCAGGTACCCGGCGGTCCCGCCGGCGACCACGGCGCCAAGGACCAGCAGGGCCGAGGCCAGGTTGAAGGGGGCCAGGCGGACCAGGGCCCGGACAGTGCCGGCCTCGCTGGTGCGCGAGAACAGCCCGGCGTGGATGCTCACCACCACCAGGTAGGCCAGGCCGAAGGCGAGGTCGCCGCCGGCGAAGGCCTGGGGGATGGTCAGGGCCAGGACCAGGTACCCGGCCATGCCGCCGAGCAGGACCAGGCGCCGGGCCGCCCGGTCGGGGGCGACGGCGTTGGTCAGCCAGGCGTAACCGCCGTACATCCAGTAGATCACCCCGAGCATCAGCACCACCCGCAGCAGCCCCCGCAGGGTCGGGTCGGCGCTCAGCACGGCCGTCAGCTGGGTGATGGTGAACACGAAGACCAGGTCGAAGAAGAGCTCGAGGGTCGAGACCCGCTCGGCCTGCCCGGGCTGCCCGTCGGGCCGGGTCACGTCAGATGCCGGACTCGGCCGGGAGCCGGCCGGCGGCCACGGCGACGCGCAGGGCCTCGTGGTCGGCCTCGGTCTGGTCGGCGTAGGCGCGGGCGAACCGGGCGAAGGCCCGGTCGGCGCTGTCGCCCTTGCCGAGGTAGGCCGACAGCCTGGTGGCCCCGGTGGAGCGGGCGTGGCCCTTGGCCAGCAGGGTGCCGCAGACCCGCGAGTAGTCCATCAGGGCCGAGCCGTCCATGCCGTCCACGGTGATGGCGCCCTTCATGTCGCGGAACTGGCGCACGTAGTAGTCGCGACCGGCCACGCTGGTCCAGCCGAGCAGGGGGTCGCTGACCGTCTGCAGGGTCTGCTGGTACTCGACCACCCGCTGGCCCTGATGGGCGTGCCAGGCGGTGTCCCCGTGCACGAACCGGGCCACGCACGACCGCCTGGCCTGCTTGAGCTGGAGGAAGACGACGTCGCTGGGGTCGTTGCCCTGGAGCAGGGCCACATAGGCGCGCAGGCCGACGCTGCCCACCCCGACCACCTTGTGGGCCAGGTCGACGACCCGGTAGGACGCGAGCACCCGCCGCCAGTGGGGCGGCAGGGTGTCGAGGTAGCTCTCCAGCCCGTCGACCAGCTGGCCTGTCTCCCGGTCGGAGGTGTGGGTGACCAGCGGCGGCTGGTCGACGATGTGGCGGGCGTTGCCCCGGGCCCGGGTCAGCTTGGGCAGGGCCCGGTCGCTGGTGCGGGTCCGGGCCCGCTTGGCCGCCCGCTCGATCTCGCCCCGCAGCGACCAGTCGGCCAGCTCGGCCCGCATCCGGTCGATGTCGAGGCGGTCGAAGGAACGGGCCAGCAGCGGCTGGCCGGCGAGCTGGCGGAGCTGGCGCCGGTAGGCGTAGGCGCAGCGCAGGACCGCCTCCTCGCAGGTCTCCTCGGAGAGGCCGTTCTGGCGGCCGGCCACCCAGACGCTGGTGGTCAGCCGGTACAGGTCCCACTCCCAGGGCCCGGGGTGGGCCTCGTCGAAGTCGTTCAGGTCGAAGACCAGGTCCCGCTCGGGCGAGGCGTAGAAGCCGAAGTTGCCCAGGTGGGCGTCGCCGCAGATGACCGGCTCGACCCCGGTCCGGGGCAGGTGGGCGAAGTCCTCGGCCATCAGCGCCGCCGAGCCGCGCAGGAACGAATAGGGCGAGGCCAGCATCCGCCCGACCCGCACCGGGACCAGCCGCTGGAGCCGGCCCTCGTGGGCCTCGTCGATCAGGTCGAGCGGGTCGGGCCGGTCCTCGGCCGGCCGCCAGCGCCCGAGCTGGCCCCGCTTGACCTTGTCGCGCAGGTCCCGTCCGGCCGCCGAGCGCTCCTTGCCGGTCGGCAGCGACGTCCGCAGGACGCTGGCCATCTCGACCTCCCCGCCGTGGGGTTCCACCGGGCACCATCATGCCAGCAGGCAGACCCGGTCAGGGCCGGTTGGCGGCTGTCGCACCCCTCGGGGAGACTGCGCCCATGATGAAGCGCAGCCACGCCCTGATCGGCGGAGCCGCCGGGGTGGCGGTGGCGCACGCGGCCGGGACCTCCATGCTGGCCGCCGGGATCGTCGCCTCCTTCGCGGCGCTCCTGCCCGACCTCGACCATCCCCACTCGGTGGTGGGGCGGCTGCTGCCCCGCTGGTGGCACCGGCTCACCCCCGGCCACCGGGGCCCGACCCACTCGCTGGTCTGGTGCGTCGGCCTGGCCGTGCTCGCCTACGTGGTCAACAGCGCCGTCAGCGGCGAGCCGGCCGGGCTCCTGCTCGCCCTGGCTGTGCTCGCCGGGGCCCTGTCCCACGTGCTGGCCGACGGTCTGACCGTGGCCGGGGTGCCGCTGTGGTGGCCGTTCCGGCGCCGCCGGTCGGTGTTCCTCGGCGCCCTCGCCTTCCGGACCCGCAGCTGGCCCGAGGCCCTGGTCGTGCTCGGCGTGGTGGCCGGGGTCGGCTACTGGGTCGGTCGCTGACCCGGCGCGACAAGCTGCCCGAGTTTTCCCAGAGCGACAGAATTGGGTCTTGACATCGGACACAAACAGACTTATATAAAAGCGAAACCAAGTAGAACGGACAGGAGCCAACAGTGTTCGCCGAGCAGCGCCAGCAGCGCATCGTCGAACAGGCGCGCCTGGCCGGCCGGGTGGACGTGGCCGAGCTGGCGGCCGAGCTCTCGGTCACGCCCGAGACCGTGCGCCGCGACCTCACCGCCCTGGAGCGCCAGGGCGTGCTCCGGCGGGTCCACGGCGGGGCCATGCCGGTCGAGCGGCTCGGGTTCGAGCCCGGGCTGGCCGCCCGGGACGCGGTGCGGCGGGCCGAGAAGGAGCGGATCGCCAAGGCGGCCCTGTCCGAGCTGCCGGTCGAGGGCTCGGTCCTGGTGGACGCCGGCACCACCACCGCCCGCCTGGCCGAGGCCATGCCGGCCAACCGCGACCTGATCGTGGTCACCAACAGCCTGCCCATCGCCCTGACCCTCTCGGTCCGCCCCGGCCTCACCGTCCGCCTCGTCGGCGGGCGGGTACGCGGCCGCACTCAGGCGGTGGTGGACGACTGGGCCCTGCGGGTGCTCGGCGACACCTTTGTCGACGTGGCCTTCATCGGCACCAACGGCATCACCGTCGAGCGAGGCCTGACCACCCCCGACCCGGCCGAGGCGGCCGTCAAGCAGGCCATGGTGGCCGCCGCCCGGCGGGTGGTCGTGCTGGCCGACCACACCAAGGTCGGGGCGACCCACTTCGCCAGGTTTGGAGGACTGCGTGATGTGGCTATGCTCATCACGGACTCCGGACTGGACGCTGACGTCGCCGCCCGGCTGGAGGCGGCCGGACCCACGGTGGTGCGCGCATGATCGTGACCCTCACCCCGAACCCGAGCGTGGACCGCACGATCGAGGTGGACGCCCTGCACCGGGGGGCCGTGCTCCGTGCCCGGGCGACCCGGGTCGACCCCGGCGGCAAGGGTGTCAACGTCTCCAGGGCCCTGGCCGCCAACGGCCGCGAGACCACGGCGGTGCTGCCGGCCGGCGGCTGGGAGGGCGACCAGCTGGCCGCCCTGCTCGCCCCCCTCGACGTCCCGGTGGTCGTCGTCCCGATCTCCGGGTCGGTCAGGGCCAACGTCAGCGTGGTCGAGCCCGACGGCACCGTGACCAAGCTGAACGAGCCCGGTCCGCGGCTCAGCCCCGAGGAGGTCGAGGCCGTCACCGCCGCCACCGTCAAGGCCGCCGCCGACGCCGAGTGGCTGGCCTGCACCGGCAGCCTGCCCCCGGGCGCCCCGATGGACTTCTACGCCCGCGTGGTCGAGCGGCTGGGCGGCGCCCCGGTCAAGGTGACGGTCGACTCCAGCGGCGCTCCGCTGGTCGCCGCCCTCGACGCCGGTCCCGACCTGATCAAGCCGAACCGGGAGGAGCTGGCCGAGGCCACCGGCCGCCAGATCTTCACCCTCGGTGACGTGATCGCGGCGGCCGAGGAGCTGCGCGGCCGGGGCGTGAGGGCCGTGCTGGCCAGCCTCGGGGCCGACGGGGCGGTGCTGGTCGACGACACCGGCGCCACCTTCGGCTGGGCGACCATCGACAAGGCCCGCAGCGCCGTCGGTGCCGGTGACTCCATGCTGGCGGGCTTCCTGGCCGGTGGCGGCAAGGGACCCGAGGCCCTGGCCGAGGCACTGGCCTGGGGGGCGGGCGCGGCCAGCCTGCCCGGCAGCCGTATGCCGACCCCCGACGACCTGGACCGCGGCGCCGTCACCGTCGCCGACCGCATCGACCCCGACCGCCCCCTCAAGGAACGGAGCTGACGCCCATGGCGGACCTCATCACCCCCGACCTGGTCGACCTCGACCTCACCCAGACCGAGCGCGGTGAGGCGACCCGCGCCCTCGCCGAGCGGCTCCAGGCGGCCGGCCGGGTCACCGACCTCGAGCAGTTCCTGGCCGACGTGCGCGCCCGCGAGGCCCAGATGCCGACCGGCATCGAGGGCGGCATCGGCATCCCGCACTGCCGGTCGGTGGCCGTCACCGAGCCGACCCTGGGCTTCGGCCGCAGCACCCAGGGCATCGACTGGGGCGCCGCCGACGGGCCGGCCCACCTCATCTTCCTGATCGCCGCCCCCGAGGGCGGCGGCGCCGAGCACATGGGCATCCTGGCCAAGCTGGCCCGGAAGCTCATCCACCCCTCCTTCCGGGACTCGTTGCACCAGGCCCCGGATGCAGAGGCCGTCGTCAGCCTGGTGAACAAGGAGGTGCTGGGGCAATGAAGTTCGTCGCCGTGACATCCTGCCCCACAGGGATCGCCCACACCTATATGGCCGCCGAGGCCCTGGAGCAGGCGGCCAAGGACGCCGGGCACGAGATCCAGGTCGAGACCCAGGGCGCGGCCGGCGCCGAGGCCGTCCCCGACGCCGCCATCGCCGACGCCGACGCGGTGGTGTTCGCGGCCGACGTCGAGGTCCGCAACCGCGAGCGGTTCGCGGGCAAGCCGCTGGTCCAGACCTCGGTCAAGCGGGCCATCAACGACGCCGCCAATGTCATCGTGGAGGCCGAGGCCGCGGCAAGGACCGGGGGCGGCGGAGCGATGGCCGGGGCGGCCAGAGAGGCCGTCGAGGCCGTTGCCATGGAGACGGCAGCCCGCCCCGAGACCAAGGTCGACCAGACGGCCGGGCTGGGTACCCGGCTGCGCCAGTGGCTGATGACCGGGGTCAGCTACATGATCCCGTTCGTGGCCGCGGGCGGGATCCTGATCGCCCTGGCCTTCCTGCTCGGCGGGCCCGAGGTGGCCAACAAGGTCAACGGCGGCACCTTCGAGGGGACGGAGTACCAGGCCGTCACCGACATGTCGAAGTTGATCGTTCAGGCTGGCTACGCCGGGCTCCTGTTCAAGATCGGCGTGGTCGCGTTCTCCATGCTGGTGCCCATCCTGGCCGGCTTCATCGCCTACGCCATGGGCGACCGGCCGGCGCTGGTCGCCGGCATCGTCGGCGGGCTGATCGCGGTCGAGATCAGCGCCGGGTTCCTGGGCGGCCTGGCCGCCGGCCTGATCGCCGGAGCCATCGTCATGTGGATCAAGCGGATCAAGGTGCCGCGGGGGGTCGCCGGGATCATGCCGGTGGTGGTCATCCCCCTGGTCTCGACCCTGGTGGTTGGCGCGTTGATGCTGGTGGTGATCGGCCAGCCGATCGCCGCCCTCCAGAGCGGCCTCACCGACTGGCTGGAGGGCCTGTCGGGCAGCAACGCCATCCTGCTCGGCATCATCCTCGGCCTGATGATGGCCTTCGACATGGGCGGGCCGGTCAACAAGGTGGCCTATGCCTTCGGGTTGGCCGCCCTGGCCAGCGGCAACCTCAAGATCATGGCCGCGGTCATGGCCGCCGGCATGACCCCGCCGCTGGGGCTGGCCCTGGCCACGGTGCTGCGCAAGAACCTGTTCACCAAGGCCGAGCGGCAGGCCGGCGAGGCCGCCTGGCTGCTGGGGGCGTCGTTCATCACCGAAGGGGCGATCCCCTTCGCGGCCGCCGACCCGCTGCGGGTGATCCCGGCCCTGATGGTCGGCAGCGCCGTCACCGGCGCCCTGGTGATGGGCTTCGGCGACGAGTCCCGAGCGCCGCACGGCGGCATCTGGGTGGTCGGCCTGATCAGCAAGCCGTTCCTGTGGGTCCTGGCCATCCTGATCGGCATGGTGGTCACCGCAGCCGGGGTGATCCTCCTCAAGTCGACCGGCCGCAAGGAGACCGACATCGAACCCGCCGCCTCCCGCCAGGCAACCACCGCCTAGGCGCAGCAGCACCGACAGCGGTGCCCTCCGGCGGCCCCGGCCCCGGAGGGCACCGTCGTCGTTCGGAGCTCGTCTCAGCGCAGCCCAAGAACCGTCCGCAGGGCGTCGTCGACGCCCCATGTCTCCTCAGGCGTGATCACTCCGACCAGCTCGCCGATGCGGGCCGTGTCGATCGCACCGACCTGCTCGACGAGCACGCGCGTCGGTTCCCCGGCAACATCGATCTCGGGTCGGAACGATGCCGGACGGGCGCTCCCGGAGGTGGGAGCGATCAGCACCACGGAACGCGGCAGCAACTCGTTCGCCTGGACCACCACCCCGTACCGGGATCCCTGCTGTTCATGACCGGACGCTCGCGGTGGTCGTATGCGGTAGATCTCGCCTCGGATCATGCGTCGTCGAGGACGCCCATGAAGTCGGCCACCGCGCGCATCTCGTCCCGGTCAGCAGGGTCCGATTCGAGCGCCGCTGCCTCTGCCGCCAGCGCCGAGCTACGCCGCTGCCGACTGGCCTCCTCGACCAGAGCACGGCGGATCGCCTCCGACCGTGACAGGCCGGTCGCCTCCAGGAGGGCCAACGCCCGCTCGGCGTCGTCGTCCAGCCGGACAGAGATCGCAATGGACATGACCAGAACTGTAACACATATCGTCATACACTACGGCGGCAGGTCAGCACAGGCTTGGAGTCTATGACCTGGTCAGGGTGACCGGGGTGGTGAGGGCGGCCGAGCGGGTCAGGGCCTGCAGGGTGGCTGCCTGGGCGACGGCGTCGGAGCGGCCGAAGGGGAGCTCGGTGCCGTCGGCGACGGCGGCCGAGACGGTGTCGACCTCGATCCGGTAGACGTCGTGGTCGGGGTCGGTGAGGGCCCAGGTGCCGTCGGGGTCGACGGGGATGCGCTCGCTGGCGCCGTCGCGGTCCAGGACCAGGTGGCCGGAGCGGCAGAGCCAGGGGTCGGGGAGGGTGAGGCGGCCCTCGGTCCCGACCAGCTCCAGCTCGTCGCGGCGGGTGAGGTCGAGGCCGACGTCGAACTGGCCGAGCACGCCGCCGGGCAGGTCCAGGGTCGCGGCCAGCCGCAGGTCGACCCCTCCGGGGCCGTCGGGGACCTGGGCGGCGTAGACCCGTTCGGGCTCGCCGGCGAACAGGCGGATGGCGCTGACGCAGTAGCAGCCGAGGTCGCCGAGGGCGCCGCCGCCGAGCTCGGCCGAGCGGCGGATGTCGCCGGGCTCGACGCGCACGCTGAGGGCGGTCCGCACCAGGGTCAGGCGGCCGATGGCGCCGTCGCCGACCAGGCGGCGGGCCAGGGTGGTCCGGGGGTGCTGGCGCCACATCAGACCCTCGACGCAGGCCCGCCCGGCCGCCTCGGCGGCGTCGAAGCAGCGGGCCGCGTCCTCGGGGCTGGTGGCGAACGGCTTCTCGCAGAGCACGTGCTTGCCCGCCTCCAGCGACCGGACCGTCCAGTCGGTGTGCATCGACACCGGCAGGGGCACGTAGACGGCGTCGACCCGGTCGCAGGCGAGCAGCTCCTCGTAGGACCCGAAGCTCAGCTCCAGGTCCAGCTCGTCGGCGAACGTCCTCGCCCTGGCGCCGTCCCGGCTGGCCACGGCAACGAACTCTGCCCGCTCGGCCCGGCGGGTGGACTCGATGACCAGCCGGGCGATGCCGGCCGTGGACAGCACGCCCCAGCGGACCCTGTCCATCAGCGCAGCCGGGAGGCGGCCGACTTGAGGGTCTCGGCGGCCGAGCGCAGGCCCTCCAGCTGGTCCAGCTCCTGGTCCTCGTGCTCGATGTTCACGGCCATGTCGGGGTCGATCTCGGCCAGGGCGCGCAGGAACTCGGCCCAGAAGTCGACGTCGTGCCCGCGGCCCACGGCCACGAAGTCCCACGAGGACTGCTCCGGCCAGCGGCTGAGGGTGTAGTCCCCGCCAAGCGACAGGGCGCCAGGGTCGTCGGGAGCGACCCGGCCGAAGCGGTCGTCGAGCACGCCGTTGAGCTTGGCCGCCTCGTTGATGCGGGTGTCCTTGGCGGCGGCGTTGTAGACCAGGCCGCCGAGGTGCCTGATGGCCACGACCGGGTCGATCCCCTGCCAGAACAGGTGGCTGGGGTCCATCTCGGCCCCGACATGGGTGGCGTCGATCTCAGTGGCCAGCCGCTCCATGGTTCCCGGGTTGTAGACCAGGTTGTGGGGGTGCATCTCGATGCAGACCTTGACATCGTCGGCTGCCGCCCGCGCCTGGATGTCCTTCCAGAAGGGGATGGCGACCTCGTTCCACTGGTAGTCGCGGGCGTCGAGGTAGACGCTGTGCCAGGGCTCGACCGTCCACGACGGGTAGCGGGCGCCGGCGTCGGAGCCGGGCAGGCCGGACATGGTGACGACCCGCTTGACCCCCAGCAGTGCCGCCAGCTCGATCGAGCCCCGCACGTCCTTGGCGTGCAGCGGGCCGACCGCCGGGTTCGGGTCGAGGGGGTTGCCGTTGCAGTTGAGGGCGGTCAGGGTGACGCCGGCGTCGCTGAACAGGCCCAGGTACTCCTCACGGGCGTCCTTGCTGGCCCGGAGGTCGTCGACCGGCAGGTGGACGGGCGGCAGGAAGCCGCCCGAGTTGATCTCGGCCGAGTCCAGGCCGAGCTCGCGCAGGGTCTGGATGGCCTCGGCGACCGGCTTGTCGTGCAGGCAGGCGGTGTAGGCACCAAGCTTCATCTGGGTCTCCTCTCAGGTCAGGCGACGGGCACCTCGGCGCCGCCGGCCTTGGCCGAGGCGGCGACGGCGTCCAGCAGGCGCATGTTGTGGAGCCCCTCGGCGAACGAGGCCACCCGGGGTAGCCGGTCCAGTCCGGCCACCTGCTCGAGGAAGGCCCGGGCCTGGAAGATGAACAGGTCGTTCTGGCCGTAGCCGACCCCGGGGAAGTCCATGGCCATGCCCCGGGTCAGGTAGGGGTGGGCGGGCCCGACGAGGACCTGCCGGTAGCCCTGGGTGGGGCCGGCCGGCCGTCCGTCGATGAAGCCGAACTCGCCCGCCCGGGCCAGGTCGAAGGTGGCCGCCCCCGACTCGGTGAACACCTCGAAGCCGAGGGAGTTGGGCAGGCCGTAGGCGACCCGGGAGGCCGAGAAGGTGCCGGCGGCGCCGGAGGCGAAGGTGGCCGTGAAGCTGGCCACGTCCTCGTTCTCGACCGGCTCGGTGACATCGCTGACGGCGGCGGCGGCGTGGCCGACGGCCGCGCCCAGGGGCAGGGCGCGCTCGCCGATCACGGTGGGCAGGACCGCCCCCCGGACCGACTGGATGGGGCCGCAGACGAACTCGGCCAGGTCGATCAGGTGGCTGCCGATGTCGGACAGGGCGCCCGACCCGACGGGGCCCTTGTAGCGCCAGCTCATCGGCGCCCCCGCGTCGACCCCGTAGTCGCACCAGTAGTGGCCGTTGAAGTGCAGGGGCCGGCCGATGGCGCCCGAGGCGATCTGGTCGCGGACGGCGTTGACGGCCGGGGAGCGGCGGAACACGAACCCGATCCCGGTCTGGCGGTCCGAGGCCTCGGCCGCGGCCACCATGGCCTCGGCGTCCTCCAGGGTCGGGGCCATCGGCTTCTCGCAGAGCACGTGCTTGCCGGCGGCCAGCAGCCCTTCGACGATCGGGCGGTGCAGGTAGTTGGCCACGACCACGCTGACCACGTCGACGTCGTCGGCCGCGGCCACCGCCTCCCAGCTCGTCTCGGCCCGCTCGAAGCCGAAGCGGCGGGCGGTGTCGGTGGCGAAGTCGGGGTTGACGTCGGCGATGGCGGCCAGCCGGACGTCGGGGAGGCTCTGGTCGTAGACCGTGGTCGCCGACCGGTAGCCGGCGGCGTGCGCCCGGCCGGCCATCCCGGCCCCGATGACGGCCACGCCGATGGACGGACCTGGCATGTGCTGCTCCCTTCCGCCACCCGCCGGCACTCCGGCGGGGTCGCTCTCAGCTGCTTTGAAGCGCTTGATTTGAAGCGCTTCAAACCGTACTATGCAGGGCATCCATGGACGTGTCAAGAGATCATCGGGCAGCTGGCGGCGCGCCCCGGCGGCCGCGGCTGGAGGACGTCGCCGCCCGGGTCGGGATGTCGGTGGCCTCGGTCTCGATGGTGCTGTCGGGCGCCCCCGGGCCGAGCGCGGCCACCCGCCGGCGGGTCCTGGAGGCGGCGGCCGAGCTCGGCTACCGCCCGGACCGGACGGCCAGCCTGCTCGCCCGCCGCCGCACCCACCTGGTCGGGGTCCAGCTCCAGGCAGGCAGCGTCTTCCACGCCGAGCTCGTCGAGGACCTCTACGAGGCGGCCGAGCGCCACGGCTACGACGTGGTCCTGAGCGCGGTCACCCGCACCCGGGACGAGCGCCGGGCCACCGAGACCCTGGTCGACTTCCGCTGCGAGGCCCTGGTCCTGCTCGGCCCGGTCGCCCCGGCGGCCGAGCTGGCCGCCCTCGGCCGCCAGCTCCCGGTGGTGGTGCTCGGGCGCCGGGTGCCCGGCGGCGGGGTCGACGTGGTCCGCTCGGCCGACGCCGACGGGGTCGGCCAGGCCGTCGACCACCTGACCAGCCTCGGCCACCGGTCGATCATCCATGTCGACGGGGGCCGGGGGACGATTGCCGCCGACCGCCGCCGCGGCTACCGCAGGGCCATGCGCGCCCACGGCCTGGAGGGCCAGCTCCGGGTCATCGCCGGCGACAACACCGACGCCGCCGGGGCCCGCGCGGCCCGGCTGCTCCTGGACGAGGGCCGGCCGCTGCCCACCGGGGTGGTGGCCTTCAACGACCACTGCGCGGTCGGGCTGCTGGACGCCCTGACCCGGGCCGGGGTCGAGGTGCCGGGCGAGGTCTCGGTGGTGGGCTACGACGACAGCGCCCTGTCGCGGCTCGCCCACGTGAACCTGACCACCGTCAACCAGGACGCCCGGCGCCAGGCCGAGCAGGCCGTGGCCGCGGCCGTCGAACGCCTCGACGGCGGCCGCACCACCCCCCGCGAGGTCGTGCTGGCCCCGCACCTGGTGGTCCGGGGCACCACCGGGCCGCCGCCCGACCCGGCCGCCGACGGTACCCTCGGGGTGGAGACGAGACCATGAACGAGCAGGATCGCTACAGCCCCGAGGAGTGGCGAACACTCCAGTTCGCCCCCTTCTGGATGTTCAGCGCCGTGGTCGGGGCCTACGGCGGCTTCGACCCGCGCGACTTCCAGGTGTTCGTGCGCTGCCTGGAGACGGCCACCCTGGCCGCCGGCGAGCTGGGGCGCGAGCTGCTGACCTCGGTGCTGGACGACCGCGACCGGCTGGCCGCCCGGTTCCGGGAGGACCGGCGCTCCATCGGTACCGGCCTGTTCCAGGTCGACGCCCTGCTCACCGGCAAGGCCGGGACCGAGGAGGCGGCCCGGTTCAAGGACCTGCTGGTCCTGGAGATCGGCGAGGGCGTGGCCAGGGCCCGGGGCCGCTACGGGACCGAGATGAGCGAC
>DASZON010000039.1:0-11553 GCA_035550755.1 Actinomycetota bacterium
CGACGGGGCCAGCTACTGGCAGCGGGTCACCCGGGTGATCCTGCCCCTGACCCTGCGCACGGTGCTGCTGGTGACCCTGGTGAGCGTGATCGGCTCGCTGCTGGCCTTCGACCAGTTCTACATCATGACCGCCGGGCAGCCCCAGAACGAGACCGCCACCTCGGTGTTCTACGTGTACCTGAACTCGTTCCCGTACCTGCGGCTCGGCTACGGGGCGGCCCTGTCGCTGATCCTGGCCGTGACCATCCTGGCCTTCACCGTGGTCCAGCTGTTCCTGACCCGGCGGAGCCACGCGTGAGCGCCACCGTCGAGCTGTCGAGGATCCCGGCCGTGGCCGCCCGGCGGCGCCTGCGGGCCGGCCGGGGCCGCTACCTGCTCGGCGCCGTCTGCGTGGTCATCGCCACGGTCATGCTCCTGCCGCTGGCGGCGTCGGTGCTGGCCTCGGTGAAGCCGACGGCCGAGGCGGCCGCCTCGCCCCCGACCTACCTGCCCCACTCCCTGAGCCTGGACAGCTACCAGCGGCTCTGGACCTACCAGCAGGGGCTGCCCACCTATCTGCTCAACAGCCTGGGCACGGCCCTGCTGGCGATCGCCTTCACCCTGCTGCTGACCGTGCCCGCGGCCTACGCCCTGGCCCGGTTCCCGATCCCGGGCCGCGAGCTGCTGTTCGTCTTCCTGCTGCTGGCCCTGATCGTCCCCTACCAGGCACTGCTCACCCCGATCTTCCTGATGTTCGCCCGGGTCGGGCTGACCAACACCCTGGTCGGCCTGGCCATCCTCCACACCGCCATCCAGCTGCCGTTCAGCCTCTACATCCTGCGCAACAGCTTCAGCGCCATCCCCCGGGAGCTGGAGGAGGCGGCCATCACCGACGGCGCCTCCTCCTGGCAGGTCCTGCTCCGGATCTGCATCCCCTCGGCCGTCCCGGCGATCGTCACCGTGGCCCTGTTCGCGTTCATCATGTCCTGGAACGAGTTCCTCGGCGCCCTGGTGCTGATGAGCAAGGGCTCGAGCTTCACCCTGCCCCTGATCCTGGCCGCCGCCCGGACCGAGACCAGCCTCGGCGGCACCGACTGGGGCATGCTCCAGGCCGGCATCACCATCTCGATCATCCCCTGCGTGCTCGTGTACCTGCTGCTGCAGCGGTACTACGTGTCCGGGCTGATGACCGGGGCGGTGAAGTGAGCGCCGGCCCCGGGCCGTCCACCAAGGCGGCGGGCTGGCGGCTGGCCCCGCTCGGACCCTCGGGGGCCCGGCTCGCCGGCGGCTTCCTGGCCGGCCGCCAGCGGGTCAACCGCGAGCACACCCTCCCCCATGGCTTCGCCCAGCTGCGGCGGTCCGGGACCCTTGACAACCTGCGGCTGGCCGCCGGCACCGACGGGCGCTACCGGGCCGCGGCCGACACCTCGGGGGCCACCTTCCCGTTCCTGGACTCCGACGTCTACAAGTGGCTGGAGGCGGTGGGCTGGGAGCTCGGCCGGGCCCCGGACCCGGCCCTGGCGGACGCCGCCGACGAGGCGATCGGGCTGGTGGCCGCGGCCCAGCGCCCCGACGGCTACCTCAACAGCTACGTCCAGGTGGTGACCGGGGGGACCCCGCACACCGACCTCGCCTGGGGCCACGAGTTCTACTGCGCCGGCCACCTGATCCAGGCGGCCGCGGCCTGGCACCGCGCCCTCGGCGACGACCGGCTCCTCGAGGTCGCCGTCCGGGCCGCCGACCGGATCGAGCGGGAGTTCGGGCCGGCCGGGCGGGAGGGGGTGGACGGGCACCCCGGGATCGAGATGGCCCTGGTGGAGCTGACCCGGGTGACCGGCGAGCCCCGCTACCTCGCCCTGGCGGCCCGGATGCTCGACCTGCGGGGCAAGGGGCTGCTGGGCGAGGGGCGCTTCGGCGCCGCCTACTGGCAGGACCACCAGCCGGTCCGCGAGGCCGCGACCGTCGCCGGGCACGCCGTCCGCCAGCTCTACCTCGACTGCGGCGCCGTGGAGGTGGCGGTCGAACTCGGCGACCAGGGCCTGCTGGACGCGGTGGAGCGGCGCTGGCGCGACCTGGTGGCGACCCGGACCTACCTGACCGGCGGGATGGGCAGCCGGCACCGCGACGAGTCCTTCGGCGACCCCTACGAGCTGCCGCCCGACCGGGCGTACGCCGAGACCTGCGCGTCGATCGCCGGGGTCATGCTCGGCTGGCGGCTGCTGCTGGCCACCGGCGAGGCCGGCTACGCCGACGCCGTCGAGCGGGCCCTCTACAACGGCGTCCTGCCCGGGGTGTCGCTGACCGGCACCCGGTTCTTCTACGTCAACCCCCTGCAGCGCCGCACCGACCGCGCCTGGGAGCCGCCCCGGCTCGGCGGGCGCGCCCCCTGGTACCCCTGCGCCTGCTGCCCGCCCAACCTGATGCGGACGCTCGGCGCCGTGGAGCAGCACCTGGCGACCAGCGACGGCGGCGGGGTCCAGCTCCACCAGTACGCCTCCGCCGACCTCCAGGCGCCGGTCCCCGGTGGCACCGCCCTGCTGGCCGTCCGCACCGGCTACCCGTGGGACGGGCGGGTCACGGTCGAGGTCGTGGAGGCGCCCGAGGGCCCCTGGACGCTGTCGCTGCGGGTGCCCGGGTGGTGCCGGTCGGCCGTGCTCAGCGGGCCGGACGCCGACCGGCCGCGGCCGCTGGCCGCGGGCTACGCCGAGCTGTCCCGGTCGTGGCGGGCCGGGGAGGTGGCCGTCCTGGAGCTGGAGCTGCCGGTCCGGGTCACCGAGCCCGACCCGAGGGTCGACGCCGTCCGCGGCTGTGTCGCCGTGGAGCGGGGCCCGCTGGTCTACTGCCTGGAGTCGGCCGACCTGCCGCCCGGGACCCAGCTCGAGGAGCTGCGCTGGGACCCGCGGCGGGAGCCGGTCGCGGTCCCACGGCCGGACATGGGCGATGGGATCGTCGGGGTCGCGGTGCCGGTGGTCCGCTGGCCCGTGGCCGGGACGGCCCCGGCCGGCGAGGCCCCGGCCGGCGACGGCGCCGCCGGGCTCTCGGCCGGGGCCGTCCCCTATTTCACCTGGGCCAACCGGGGGGCCGAGGCGATGCGGGTGTGGATCCCCCGCTGACCCCGGGCGGGCGCGGGGTCAGCCGTGGCCGCCCGCCGGGGCCGCGGTCGACTCCCGGACGATCAGGGTGGGCTTGAAGACCTCGAGGCTGGGCCCGCGGGGCGCGTCGGGCTCCCGGGCCAGGGCGACCGCCAGGGCGACGGCGTGGGCCACGATCTCGGCGATCGGCATCCGCAGGGTGGTGAGCGCGGGCACGGTGTGGCTGGCGATCAGGATGTCGTCGTAGCCGACCACCGACAGCCGGTCGGGCACGGTGGCCCCGAGGCTGTGGGCGGCGTGCAGGGCGCCGACGGCGGCCAGGTCGGTGGAGGTCGCCACCGCCGTGGGTGGCTCCTCCAGGGCCAGCAGGCGCCGCAGGGCGGCGTCCCCGCCGGCCAGGGTGTTCGGGCACCGCTCCAGGTAGCCGGAGGGCACGGCCCCGAACCGGTCGCCCATGAAGTCGACGTAGGCGTCCTCCCGGACCCGGTACTCGACCGGCAGGTCGACGCTGAGGAAGGCGATCCGCCGGTGCCCGAGCGACTCCAGATGCTCCAGCCCGGCCTGGATGCCGGCCCGGTCGTCGGTGTCGGCGGTCGGGAACTCGAGCGGGCTCGTCCCCTGCCAGAGGCCGACCACCGGCACACTCGAGGATCTGAGATCAGCCAGGAGCCGCGGCTGGGCCTGCATGTCGCCGAGCAGGACGATGGCGTCGGTGTGGCGGGTCTCGAGCACCGAGGTCAGGGAGACGACCTCGTCCAGCCCGCCGTGGGCGTGGCCGAGGACCACGTTGTAGCCGTGGGCCATCGACTCGAGCACCAGGGCCTCGATCGCCCCGGCGAAGAAGGGGTCGCTGAAGTCCCTGACGACGGCCCCGATCAGGTTGGTCGACGCCCCCCGCAGCCCCCGGGCCAGCGGGTTGGGCCGGTAACCGAGCTCCTGCGACGCCCGCAGCACCCGCTCCCGGGTCTCGGGGGCGATCGGCACGCTGGTCCGGGCGCCGCTCAGCACCCGCGACACCGTGCTCTGGGACACCTGGGCCACGGCCGCGATGTCCCGCATGGTCACGGTCGATCCGGGGCCGCGTCTGCTGGGTGGCATCGCCGCTGAGGCTAGCATGAATACGATTGCAGCGTCAGCCGGCGGGGACGGCGGGGAGCCCGGCGGGCCCGGCCCAGGGCGCTACCGGGAGGCCCGGGACGTCGACCGGGACGGTGAACAGCCGGCCCGAGCCGGGATGGGCCCGCAGCCGCTCGGCGCTCAGCTCCGAGGTCGCGGTGGTGATCACCAGCGTCCGGAGCCCTTCGCCGGCGAAGGCGACGCTCGAGGTGTGGGGGGCGCCGGTCACGACCCGGTCGGCCAGGGTCCCGTCGGGCGCGTACCGGCGCACCTCGCCCCCGCCCCAGACCGCGACCCACAGGTGGCCGGCGGCGTCCATGGCGATCCCGTCGGGGAACCCGTCCTCCAGCCGCAGGTGCACCCGCCGCGGCCCCACCGCGCCCGACCCGGGGTCGTAGTCCCGCACCGAGACCGTGCGCCGCAGGGTGTCGACGCTGAACATCCGCCGCCCGTCGGCCGACCAGGCCAGCCCGTTGGACAGGGCAAGGTCGTCGTCGAGCACGGTCAGCTCCCCGTCACCCTCCAGGCGGACCAGCACCTCCCGCTCCGACGGCTCCCCCAGCGACAGCGTCCCCACCAGGAACCGGCCGGCCGGGTCGGTCTTGCCGTCGTTGAGCCGCCGTCGCTCCCCCGCCGGGACGACCCGGGGCCCATCCTCCCGCCGGCCGTCGGCGTGGACGACGACCAGGCGCTCCTGGGCGGCCACGAGCAGGGTGCCGTCCGCGGCCACGGCCACCGCCCCGACCATGCCGTCGAAGGCGATCCGGTCCGTGACCGTGATCCCGCCGGCGTCGAGCGTGCCCTCGACCACGGCCCCGCCCTCGATGTCCACCCACAGCAGCCGGTCCCGGGGCGCGTCCCACAGTGGGCCCTCGGCCAGCCGGAACCGCTCGGTGGTGGCGGGGGTCGCCGCGCTGGCCATGGTCACCGTCCCTGGCTGTGGGGTCGGCGGTGATTCTAGACCGGCGGCATTCCAGCTAGCCGGTACCACCGGCTACCGGTGGCGGCGATGACCGCGCGTGGGCCGGGGCGCGATCCTGGCCGGGATGGGCGACGAGCGAACCATGACGCGGACCCGCCGGTATCTCGGGCTGGTGGCCGTCGTGACCGCGATCAGCGTGCTGCTGAGCGGCCTGGCCCTGGCCGGGCTGGTGCCGGCGGCGCTGACGGCCACCGCGGCCGCCCGGGAGCTGGACGGCCACGCCGACCCCCTCGGCCGGCTGCTGGCCCGGCCGCCGACCCGCTCGGTGGTCCGCGCCGCCGACGGGTCGGTCCTGGCGACCCTCCACGGCGACCAGGACCGGGTGGTGGTGCCGCTGTCGGCCGTGCCGGTCACCGTCCGCAACGCCGTCCTGGCCGCCGAGGACGCCCGCTTCTACACCCACGGCGCGCTGGACCTCCGCGGCATCGTCCGGGCGGCGGTCGTCGACCTGACCAGCCACCACCTCCGCGAGGGCGGGAGCAGCATCGCCCAGCAGTACGTCAAGAACGTGGTCACCGGCGACCGGCGCAGCCTGGGCCGCAAGCTGGCCGAGGCGGTCGACGCGGCCGAGCTCGAGCGGTCGGCCACCAAGGACCAGATCCTGGCCGCCTACCTCAACCAGGTCTACTTCGGGGAGGGCGTGTACGGCATCGCCACCGCCGCCGAGCACTACTTCTCCACCCCGGTGGGGCGGCTGTCGCTGGCCCAGGCGGCCGCCCTGGCCGGCACGATCGCCAGCCCGGAGCGGTTCCGGCCGACCGCCGGCCGGGACGCCCTGGCCCGCCGCAACCTGGTCCTCGAGCACATGGCGGCGGTCGGCTTCGCCAGCCCGGCCCGGGTGGCGGCGGCTGAGCGGCAGCCGCTGCGGCCGCGGGTCCGGCCCGAGCGGCGCCGCTTCCCCTACGTCGTCGACGCGGTCACCCGGGCCCTGCTCGACGACCACGAGCTGGACGCCGCCCTCGGCCCGGTCGGGTCGGCGGCCCGACGCCGGGCGGTGTTCGAGGGCGGCCTGCGGGTCACCACCAGCCTGCGCCCGGCCGACCAGCGGCTGGCCGAGACCGCCGTGCGGGACCGGCTGGCCGGGGTCGGGGCGGACGCCGCCCTGGCCAGCGTCGACCCGGCCACCGGGCGGGTGGTGGCCATGGTCGGCGGCCGCGACCACGCCCGCTCCCAGGTCGACCTGGCCACCGGCGAGGGCGGCGGCGGCTTCCCGCCCGGCTCCTCGTTCAAGGTCTTCTACCTGGTCGCCGCCCTGGAGGCGGGGATCCCGCCGAGCATCAGCTTCGACACCGCCTCCCCGGTCACGGTGCGGGCGCCGGCCTGCCCGACCGGCTACACCGTCCACAACGCCGAGCCGGCCGCGGCCGGCCGCCTGGACATGCGACAGGCCACCGCCGAGTCCGTCAACGTCTGGTACGCCCAGCTCATGGAGCGGGTCGGCACCCCGGCGGCGATCGCTGTGGCCCGGCGCATGGGGATCACCTCGCCCCTGCACGACTACTGCTCGCTGGTGCTCGGCACCGAGGACCTGACCCCGCTGGAGCTGGCCGGGGCCTACGCCACCCTGGCCGCCGGCGGCGTCCACTGCCGGCCCGAGCTCATCACCCGGATCACCGGCCCGACCGGCCGGGTCCTGTTCGACCCCCGGCCGTCCTGCCGCCGCGTCCTGGACCCGGCGGTGGCGGCCACCGCGGTCGGGATCCTGCGCGGGGTCGTGGGGCCGGGCGGGACCGGCTTCCGGGCCGCCATCGGCCGGCCGGTGGCCGGCAAGACGGGCACCACCAGCAGCTACGTCGACGCCTGGTTCACCGGCTTCACCCCCCAGCTGGCCACCTCGGTGTGGGTCGGCCACGCCCGCGCCC
Organism: Actinomycetota bacterium; assembly: GCA_035550755.1. GTDB lineage: Bacteria > Actinomycetota > CALGFH01 > CALGFH01 > CALGFH01 > CALGFH01. Next base: position 7,032 of record DASZON010000039.1, read on the forward strand.
AGGTCCCGATGCGCAACCTGTTCAACGGCGGCCCGGTCTTCGGCGGCACCTTCCCGGCGCTGATCTTCCAGCGCTACATGGCGACCGCCCTGGCCGGCGAACCCGTCGCCGACCTGCCCGACGCGGGGCCGGCGCGGGCCACCGGGCCGCGGCTGGCCTTGCCATGACCCCGCCGCGGGACCGGGCACCGGCCGGCGCCCGCCGGCGCCGGTGGCTGTCCGCCGCCGTCGTGGGCGCGCTGGTGGTGGGGGTCGCGGTGGCCGGGGGGTACAGCGACGCCCGGCTGCGGGCCGGCCAGGTCGCCTCGGTCCACCTGCCCGGCCTGGCCCCGGCGCCGCCGGCCGGCCGGCCGGTGAACCTGCTGGTCGTCGGGTCCGACACCCGCCAGGGCCTGCGCGGCCAGGACCGCGGCCAGTTCGGCGCCGTGCAGGGCCAGCGCGCCGACGTCATCCTGCTCGTCCACCTGGTCCCGGCCGGCCACCGGGCCTGGGTCCTGTCGATCCCCCGCGACCTGTACGTGCCGGTCGCCGGCGGCGGCCGGAGCAAGATCAACGCCGCCCTCGCCGGCGGGCCCGAGCGGCTGGTGGAGACGATCAAGGCCGACTTCGGGATCGCGGTCAGCCACTACCTGCTGGTCGACTTCGACGGCTTCCGGGCGGTGGTCGACGCGGTCGGCGGGGTCCGCCTCGACTTCCCCGTCCCGGTCCGCGACGACGACAACGGCCACGACAACAGCGGCCTGCTGGTCGCCACCGCGGGCTGCCGGCGCCTCGACGGCCAGCAGGCCCTGGCCCTGGCCCGCAGCCGCTACTACCAGTACCAGGGGGCCGACGGCCGCTGGCATGCCGACCCCGGCTACGACCTCGGCCGCATCCGCCGCCAGCAGGTCCTGCTGCGGGCCCTGGCCGCCCAGGCCGTGGCGCGGGGGCTGACCAACCCGCTGCGGGCCGACGCCATCCTGACCGCCGTGGCCGGCCACCTCACCCGCGACGACACCCTCACCCTTGCCAGGGCGGTCCGGCTGGCCGGCCAGCTCCCCCGGCTCCGGCCGGGCGGGCTGGTCGGCCTGACCATCCCGACCACGCCCGCCCGGCTCGGGGACGGCGAGCAGGTCCTGCTGCCCGTCCAGCCCGCGACCCGCCAGACGGTGGCCCGGTTCCTCGGTCGCCCGCAGCCGGCCCGCGACCGCCCCGCGCCGCCAGCCCCGGCCCGGCTCGCCGCGACCCTTCGGCCCTGGGACCCCCGCCCGTGCTGAGCGGGACCGCGCCTCAGATGGTGACCACGAGCTTGCCCCGGGCGTGGCCCTCGCCCAGGCAGCGCAGGGCATTGGCGGCCTGGGCCAGAGGGTAGGTCCGCTCCACGCACGGGGTGACCGTGCCGGACTCGAGCAGCTCGGCCAGGGCGGTCAGGTCCTCGCCGGACGACTTGGAGATGAAGAAGACCGCCGTCTGGCTGGCCCGCATCGAGCCGAGGCTGACGCCGGCGATGTGGCCCAGCGGCCCCAGCAGGCGGCCGCCCTTGGGCGCGCCGACCAGGACCAGCCGCCCCTGCGGGGTGAGGACCCGCCGGCAGGCCGCCCACGGCCGGCTCCCGGCGACGTCCAGCACCAGGTCGTGGCGCCGGCCGGTGGCAGTGAAGTCCTCCCGGGTGTAGTCGACGACCCGGTCGGCGCCGAGCGAGCGGGCCGCCTCCACGTTCCTGGTGCTGCAGACCGCGGTCACCTCGGCGCCCAGGGCCTTGGCGACCTGGACGGCGAAGGTGCCGACCCCGCCCGAGGCCCCGTTGACCAGCACCCGCTGGCCGGGCCGGAGGCGGCCCTTGTCGCGCAGCCCCTGGAGGGCGGTGAGGCCGGCCACCGGCACGGCCGCCGCCTGCTCGAACGACAGCCCGGCCGGCTTGCCGGCCAGGGTGCCCTCGGCGACGGCCACCTGCTCGGCCAGGGTGCCGTCGCCGGTCCCGAACACCTCGTCCCCCGGCGCGAAGCGGGTGACGCCGGCCCCGACGGCGGTCACCTCACCCGGCCAGGGCGATGCCCAGGCGGCCGCTCTTGGGCCGGCGCAGCCCCATCTGGGCGCGGGCGACCCAGGGCGTCCCGGTCATGGCGTACCAGTCGGCCGGGTTGACCGACGCCGCCCGGACCCGCACCACGACCTCGCCGTTCCCGGCCCGGGGCTCGTCCACCTCCCGCAGCTCGAGCACGTCGGGCGGGCCGAACCGGTTGTGGGTGATCGCCTGCATCGCACCCTCCTTCTGCCCCTAGGGTCCCTGGGCGGGATTTTCGGGCGGTGCCGGCCTCGGATCTAGGGGCATCGTCCGATGGCCGGCCCGGCCCCGGGCCCTAGCGTGTCCCCATCGCGCGGACCAGCCGCGGCGGGGAAGGGGCCGACATGATCGAGGTGCAGGGGCTGACCAAACGCTATGGGGACACGCTGGCCGTCGACGACCTCAGCTTCACCGTGCGGCCGGGGGCGGTCACCGGCTTCCTGGGCCCGAACGGGGCCGGCAAGTCGACCACCATGCGGCTGATCATGGGGCTGGACGCGCCCACCCGGGGGGCGGCGACCGTCAACGGCCGGCCCTACCGGGAGCACCGGGCCCCCCTGGCCGAGGCCGGGGCCCTGCTGGAGGCCCGGTCGGTCCATCCCGGCCGCAGCGCCTACCACCACCTGCTGGCCATCGCCCAGACCAACGGCATCGCCCGCTCCCGGGTGGACGAGGTCGTCGAGGCGGTCGGGCTCGGCCAGGTGGTGCGCCGGCGGGCCGGTGGCTTCTCCCTCGGCATGGGCCAGCGCCTCGGCATCGCCACCGCCCTGCTCGGCGACCCGGCCACGGTCATCCTCGACGAGCCCCTCAACGGCCTCGACACCGAGGGCATCCGCTGGGTCCGGTCCCTGCTCGGCGACCTCGCCGCCGAGGGCCGGACGGTGTTCGTCTCCTCCCACCTGATGAACGAGATGGCCATGGTCGCCCAGCACCTGATCGTCATCGGCCGGGGCCGGCTGCTGGCCGACACCGGCGTGGCCGAGTTCGTCGCCCGGGCCGGGGGCGGCCTGGTCCGGGTCCGCAGCACCGACCCCCAGGCTCTGGCCGCCCGGCTGGCCTCGCCCATGGTGGCCGTCACGCCCGACGGCGACGGGGCCTTGACCGTGTCCGGGCTCAGCACCGACCAGGTCGGGCGCGTCGCCGGGGCGGCCGGCATCACCCTGCTAGAGCTGACCGCCCAGGAGGCCTCACTGGAGGATGCCTTCATGACCGTCACCCACGACGCGGTGGAGTTCCGCGCTCCCTCGACCATAGGAGCCGACCGATGACCACCCTGGCCCAGCCCTCCACCCAGCCGTCGACCCGCCGGCGCGTCACCCAGGCCAGGGTGATCCGCTCGGAGTGGACCAAATTCCGTTCCCAGCCCGCGGCCGCCTGGTCGCTGCTGGCCGCCGTCGCCCTCATCATCGGCTTCGGGGTGCTCTACGCCCTGGTCCGGGTCACCCGGCCGCCGCGCACCCCCGCCGAGCTGGCCGCCTTCGACCCCACGGCCATCAGCCTGGCCGGCGCCCAACTGGCCCAGGTGGCGGTCGGGGTGCTCGGGGTGCTGCTGGTCACCAGCGAGTACGCCACCGGGATGATCCGGACCAGCATGGTCGCGGTCCCCCGGCGGCTGCCGGTGCTGTGGGCCAAGGCCGTGGTGCTCGCCCTGACCGCCCCGGTGGTCTTCCTCCCCGCCACCTTCGCCACCTTCCTGGCCAGCCAGTCGGTCCTGTCCAGGGAGGGGCTCGGGACCTCGCTCCAGGAGCCGGGGGTGGCGCGGGCCGTGCTCGGCAGCGCCCTCTACCTGACCGCGGTCGGCCTGCTCGGCCTTGGCCTGGGCGCCCTGCTGCGCAGCACCGCCGGGGCGATCGCCTCGCTGTTCGGGGTGCTGTTCGGGCTCCAGATCGTGGCCGGCTTCCTGCCCGCCTCGGTGGCCGACACGGTCACCAGGTACCTGCCCACCCCGGCCGGGGCGGCCGTCACCACCGTGCGCCCCGACCCGGCGTCCCTCGCCCCCTGGACCGGGTTCGGTCTGTTCTGCCTGTATACGGCGGTCGCGCTCGCCCTCGCGGCATGGCTGCTGCGCCGCCGCGACGTCTGAGGCCGGGTCAGCCGATCAGCGGCAGGCGGGGGTCGGGGTGGGCCGGGCCCCGGCCCGAGGCCGCCCGGACCCAGGCCAGGTCGTCGCCGGCCAGGTCGGCCGGGCGGCCGGCGACGGTCCGGCGGGCCAGCAGCTCGTCCAGGATCGACGCGGTGACCCCGACCCCCTCGGGGGTGCACATCGGCTCGCGGCCCAGGGCGTCGGTCAGGTCGAGGCCGTGGACCACCGCCTCGACCACCCGGCTGGCCACGAACTCGTCCAGCCGCATCAGGGCGTAGTAGCCGGGGCCGACCGTGTCCGGGGCCATCGACCTCGCCCCATCGGTCGTCTTGGCGAAGGTGGCCGCGAGCACGTCGGGCATCTGCTCGGGGGTCTTCCCCTCCACCATCGTGTAGG
>DASZON010000040.1:0-6375 GCA_035550755.1 Actinomycetota bacterium
GCTGGCCCGCACGGCCGGGTTCGAGCTCGGCATCACCCCCGAGCGCTCCCAGATCGCCTTCTTCCGCCGCCCCGGGGCGGCCCGCCGCCATCCGGTGGTGATCGACGCGGTGCTCGGCACCTACTTTCGGCCCCACGGCGGCGAGCTGTCCCTGCTCGGGGTCGAGGCCGGCCACCACATCGACGTCGAGGCGATCGACCGGGTGGTCGAGGGCTACGACCACGCGGTGGTCGCCCCCGCCCTGGGGCGCCTGGCCGGGCGGGTGCCGTCGTTCGCCGGGGCCCCGTTCGCCCGCGGTCACCGCGGCGTCTACGACACCTCGGCCGACAGCCGGGCCGTGCTGGACGCCGCCCCCGGCGTGGCCGGGCTGTACGTGGCCGGCGGCTTCTCCGGCACCGGCTTCAAGAAGTCGCCGGCGATCGGGGCCTGCATGGCCGAGCTGGTCACCGACGGCCGGGCCAGCACCGTCGACATCCGTCCGTTCCGCCTCGGCCGCTTCGCCGACGGCGAGGAGATCGTGGGCGACGAGTACCGGCTGCCGGCGGAATTCGGTCACAAGTTGTGACGGCAATCGTTCGGCATGGCCGGAAAATCCCCAATCGCCCGGCCTCGCCGTATACACTCCTTGAGCGATCAATGAGCTGTAGTACCCAGGTGAGGGCCGTGACCCCACAGGGAGCCGCTTCGGCCGGCAGCATCCGCCCCGTCCGCGAGGTCGGGCGATGACCCGACGGCGATCCCAGGCCGAGGAGGCGGCGCTGCTCCAGGTGCTCGGCCAGAGCCCGATCTTCCGCCACGGCCGGCCCGAGGACCTGACCAAGCTGGCCAGCCAGGCGGTCCCGTTCGACTACCCGGTGGGCAGCTTCCTGATGCGCCAGGGCGAGCCGGCCGACCACGTGCTGGTGCTGACCGCCGGCGAGGTGGCGATCGTCTCCCCCGTCCGCGGCGGCGGCGAGCTGGTCCACACGATCATGCGGGCCGGGCAGCTGATCGGCGAGCTGGCCCTGCTCAACGACGGCCGGCGCACCGCCGGGGTGCGGGCGACCTCGCCCACCACCGCCTGGGCGATCGGCCGCGACCCCTTCTGGGGGTTCCTGGAGGTCACCCCGCCCGCCTCCTCGGCCCTGCTGCGCCAGGTCGCGGCCCGGCTGGCCGCCCGGGAGGCGCTGATCGACGACCTGCTGTCCCTGGACGTCAAGAGCCGGCTGGCCAAGGCGCTGCTCGGCCTGGCCGACGACTACGGCCAGCCCGACCCGGACGGCGGCACCCGCATCGCCCTGCACCTCACCCACCGCGACCTGGCCGGGATGGTCGGGGCCAGCCGCGAGAACGTCAGCCGGGCCCTGGGGGCGTTCCGCCGCCGCGGGTTCATCGACTACGACTCCGACTCCATCCGCCTCCGCAACCTCGACGCGCTGCGCCGCCTCATCTAGGACGCCGGTCGGGTATCGACGTCGCATTCGCGGATGCTGCGGCTTTGGCAGGCCTTCCGCATGCGCGTCGGGCATACCCGGCCGGCGTCCTAGCGGCTGTGTCGCAGATCACGTCGCGGCGGTGACCCACGGCACCGACGGCGGCCGCCGTCGGCGGCTACGCTCACCTCGTCCTCCAGTGAGGTCCCGGCGGAGACACAGGAGGAGCCCGCCGGAGCCGGATGGGGGATGGGGAAGCAGCGGAAGGATCGGTGTTCCGGGGGGGTCCGGGGACCGACGGGGGAGGTTTCCGGGAACGGGGGGGCCCGACCGGCCGCTGGAGGTGCCGGTCAAGGGCGCGGTCCCGCGACCAACCGGCATCCCTGGCCAGGCCCGCCCCGTCACGGCCGGAGCGGGCCTGGCCCTCTGCTTGCCAGCCGGCGCTCCACCCACCCGCAGAGGGCGTGGCCGATGGTGATGTGGCCCTGCTGGACGAGGCCGGCGACCTCCCCGTCGACGTGCAGGGCCACCTCCGCGCCGTCGTCCAGGGGCGAGGCGGCCGGGCCGAGGAAGGCGATCACGGCCATCCCCCTGGCCTTGGCGGCCGCCGCCGCCCGGAGCACGTTCTCGGAGCGGCCGCTGGTCGAGATGGCCACCAGCACGTCCCCGGCCCGGCCCAGGCCCTCGACCTGGCGGGCGAACACGTCCGCGTAGCCGTAGTCGTTGCCGACCGCGGTCAGCACCGAGGTGTCGGTGGTGAGGGCGACCGCCCGGTAGGCCGGCCGCTCCAGCTGGAGGCGCCCGACCAGCTCGGCCGCCAGGTGCTGGGCGTCGGCGGCGCTGCCGCCGTTGCCGCAGAACAGCACCTGGCCGCCGCCGGCCAGGGCGTCGGCGACCAGCCGGGCGGCCCGCTCCACGGCCGCCGCCCCCGGCCGCTCGGCCAGGGCCGCAGCCACCTTGGCCGAGCTGGCCAGGTAGTCCCCGATCCCAGTGGTGCTCATCGGGGCACCCCCCTGGGGCTCCCCGAACCCCTCCGTCATCGCCTCCGCCTCGTCTGGCCGGAGCGGGCGCCGCGCAGGTCGAAGCGGACCGGCGCGCAGGGGGCGCCCGCCCCCTCCAGGGCGGCCACCATCCGGGCCCGCCGCTCCGGCGGCCCGGCGAACAGCATGAACCCGCCGCCGCCGGCGCCCAGCACCTTGCCGGCGGCCGCCCCGGCGGCCCGACCCACCTCGTACAGCTCCTCCAGCCGCGGGGTCGCGATCCCGGTGGCCAGCTGGCGCTTGTGCTCCCAGCCCTGGCGCAGGCCGTCGGCGAAGGTGGCCAGGTCGCCGGCCAGCAGGGCGTCGCGCATCGCCTCGGCCAGGTCCTTGAGCGCGCCCAGGCTGGCCAGGCTGCGTTCCGAGCCGAGCAGGACCCCGTCGACCTGGCGGCGCAGGATGCCGTCGTCGGTGCGGCTCTTCCCCGACCAGGCGAGCAGCAGCGAGTCCTCCAGCCCCTCCAGCACCTCGGCCGCCACCGGCAGGGGCCGCACCTCGACCTGGTCGTCGCCGGCGAACTCGATGAAGTTGAGCCCGCCGTAGGCGGCCGCGTACTGGTCCTGCATGCCGCCCTCGATCTTGAGGTCGACCCGTTCGACCTCGTAGGCGGTGCGGGCCAGCTCGGCCGGGTCCCAGCGGCGCCCGGTGGACGCCCAGACCGCGGTCAGCATGGCCACCACCAGCGCCGACGACGACCCCAGGCCCGACCCGGGCGGGGCGTCGGTGGCCAGCGTGAGGTCGAGGCCCCGGCCCGGTCGGCGGGCCGCCAGGCCGCGCAGGACCGCCTTGACCAGGTCCAGATGGCCGTTGAAGCCGAGCTGGTCGGGGGCGAAGGCGTCGCGGGTCCTGAGGTCCCGGGACTCCACGTGGTAGTCGCCGTCGGTCCGGGGCCGCAGGTCGGCGGTGGCGCAGCGGTCGATGGTGACCGACAGCACCGCCCCGCCGTGGGTCTGCGGGTAGGGCGGCACGTCGGTCCCGCCCCCGGCGAAGCTGATCCGTAGGGGCGCCCGCGCCGAGCAGGTCCTCACCGGACGGCACCGGCCGTGGCCAGCAGCTCCTGGAGGCGGGCGACCACCGCCTGCCAGGCGAACTCGGCCTCGACCCGTCGCCGCCCGGCCGCGCCCATGGCCCGGGCCCGGGCCGGGTCGGCCAGCAGGGCGGCCACGGCGTCCCCGACCCCCCCGGGCCGCCGCCCGTCGACCACGCTCCCGGTGACCCCCTCGTCCACGGTCTCGGGGGCGCCGCCGGAGCGGCCGGCCACCACCGGCAGGCCGGTCGCGGCCGCTTCCAGGAACACCACCCCGAGCGCCTCCAGGTCCAGCCCCAGCCAGCGGGTCCGGCACGGCATGGCGAACACGTCCCCGGCGGCGTAATGGGCCGGCAGATCCTCCCAGGCGACCTCGCCGGCCAGGTGGATGCGGCCGGCGGCCGGGCTGGCCGCGGCCATCCGCCGCAGCCGCCGCTCGTACGACCCGCCCCCGACGATCAGCAGCCGGGCCGCCGGCACCCGGGCCACCACCTCCGGCCAGGCCTGGATGAGGCGGTCCTGGCCCTTGCGGGGCACCAGCCGGGAGATGCACACGCACACCGGGTCCGAGCCCAGCCGGTGGCGCTCGCGGACCGGGCCGCCGTCGACCCCCGGGTGGTAGACGTCGGCGGCCACCCCCGCCGGGAGCAGCTCGACCGGGCAGCGGCCCCGCACGGCCCGGCGGACCCGGGCCGCCGACCAGTGGCTGACCGCGGTGACCAGCCGCAGGTCGCCCGCGACCCGGGCCATCAGCCGGCTGACCAGCGGCACCCGGCCGACGGCGACCTCGACCCCGTGGGTGAAGCCGATGCACGGCACCCCGGTGGCCCGGGTGATCCGCCCGGCCAGCAGCCCGAGCGGGAACGCGGCCCCGAAGCCGATCACGTCCGGCCGCACCTCGGTGGCCAGGGCGACCGTGCGGCGCAGGACGTCGGGAACGGGCAGCATGGTCCGGCCCGGATGGCGGACCACCCGGAACGGCTGGGCGGCGTCGAACGCCCCGGCCCCCGGCCAGGCCGGTGCGTACACCACCACCTGGTCGGGAGGCAGCCGGCTCACGAGGTTGTGGCAGTACTGCTGGATTCCCCCGGACCGGGGCGGGAAGTCGTTGGTGACGAGCAGCAGGTTCACGGCCCGGGCATTCTAGTGGCGTTCGGCCCAGAGCCATGCCTGGGCGATCCGCGCCATGGTGCTCGGGTGGCTGGCGAACAGCACCAGCAGCAGCTTGCTGGGCCGCAGGTCGGCCCGGTTCTCGAGGGCGAGGCGGCGCTCGACGGCGACCGCGGTGGCGGGGTCGCGGGTCACCTCCAGCGACACCCAGTCGGCCCTGGCCTCGGCCCAGCGGCTGATGGCGCTGGCCACCGGGGCCACGGCCAGGCCGCCGACGGCCCCGAGCAGCAGCAGCCCGGCCGCGGCCAGCGGGTCCCCGAGCCCCTCCACCCCGAGGGCCCGTTGGACCCCCTCCAGGTCGAACAGGGCCACCGCGGCCAGCACCGACACCGCGGCCAGGGCGGCCGCCCCGACCGTCCCCCAGAGCACGTCGCGGTGGCGGACGTGGGCCAGCTCGTGGGCGGCGACCAGGGCGACCTCGTCGGCGCCGCCGGTCGAGGACGGGGCGGCCGCGGCCAGCAGGGTGTCGTAGACGACCACCCGGCGGGTCCGCCCCAGCCCCGAGACGTAGGCGTTGACCCGGGTGGTGCGGCGGCTGGCATCGGCCACCAGCACGTCGCGCACCGGCACCTCCATGGTGGCCGCCAGGTCCAGCAGCCGGGTCCGTAGCGGCCCCGGGTCGAGCGGGGTGAACCGGTTGAACAGCGGCTCGATCAGCACCGGCCCGATCATGGCGAGGGCCAGCACCAGCAGCACGGCCGCGGCCGCGGCCACCCACGGCCACCCCGGCGGCTCCCAGCGGGCCCCGAGGACCAGGGCGGTCAGGGGCACCAGGGTCAGGACCAGCCCGACCCCGCGGCCCTTGGCCCAGTCGCGCAGGAACCCGCCCAGGCGCTGGGTGGCCAGCCCGGCCCGGGCGTCCTGGCGGTAGGCCCGCAGCGAGTACGGCAACCCGACGGCGGCCCGGATGGCCTGCACGGCCAGGATGGCCAGCACCACCCGGCCCGGCGCCCAGCTCCCGGCCAGCCCGGCCGCCCCCCGGACCAGCGCCTGCCCGGGACCGCTCAATGCCAGGACAGCCAGGACGGCCAGGTCGGTGGCGTAGCCGGCCAGGGCCCAGCGCTGGCGGGGCTTGGCGTAGGCGACGCAGGCCCGCACCTCGTCCTCGGTGAAGGCGTCAAGCGGGTCGGCCGCCGGCGGGCGGGGGACGACGATCACCCTTGGCCGCGCACCCAGGCGGCCCAGCGGCGCTCGGCCGTCCGGCGGGGTAGGCCGAGGACGTGCCGGAAGCCGCGGTCGAGGTCGGCCGAGCTCGCCGGGCTGGTCCCGGCGAACTGGAGGTACAGGGCCCGGAGCTTGGCCGCCCCGTAGGTGCGGGCCACCCACAGGCAGAAGGCCGAGCCCTCGTCGTAGGCGACCCCGGCGTTGGGGCCCCGGAAGTCGCGGTCGCCGGGCAGGGTGCCGTCGAAGCGGCCCGAGCGGACCTGCTGGAACAGGGCGGCCCGGGTGACCGCGAACGGCAGCTTGACCGGCATCAGCGCCGCCCAGTCGGCGAACCCCTCGACCAGCAGCAGCGGGACCCCGTCACCGAGGGTCCGGGTGGCCACGTGGGTCATCTCGTGGGTGATGAGGACCTGGAGGTCCAGGGCCCGGTACCTGACCACGTTGGTGGTGTTGATGACGATCCGGTTGCCGAGGACCCGGCCGCTCTGGTTCGACTCGATCGACGAGGAGGCCAGGGCGGCCACCCGGGACAGGTCGCGGGCGCCGACCAGCTTCTCGGCCTCCT
>DASZON010000041.1:0-5111 GCA_035550755.1 Actinomycetota bacterium
GCAGGTACGCTCCAACAGTCGACGACCGCAGCCCTGAGCGAGAGGACTCGACCAGATGGCCAAGTTCGGAGACGGCGGCGACCTGTTGAAGTGCTCGTTCTGCGGCAAGTCGCAGAAGCAGGTCAAGAAGCTGATCGCCGGCCCCGGGGTCTACATCTGCGACGAGTGCATCGACCTCTGCAACGAGATCATCGAAGAGGAGCTGTCGGAGACCTCCGAGCTCAAGTTCGACGAGCTGCCCAAGCCCAAGGAGATCTACGACTTCCTCAACGACTACGTGATCGGCCAGGACGGCGCCAAGAAGGTCATGTCGGTCGCGGTCTACAACCACTACAAGCGGATCCAGGTCGGGGCGGCCGCCTCGGGCGACGTCGAGCTGCAGAAGTCCAACATCATCCTGCTCGGCCCCACCGGCTGTGGGAAGACGCTGCTGGCCCAGACGCTGGCCCGGATGCTGAACGTGCCGTTCGCGATCGCCGACGCCACCGCCCTCACCGAGGCCGGCTACGTCGGCGAGGACGTCGAGAACATCCTCCTCAAGCTGATCCAGGCGGCCGACTACGACGTCAAGAAGGCCGAGACCGGGATCATCTACATCGACGAGATCGACAAGATCGCCCGCAAGAGCGAGAACCCGTCGATCACCCGCGACGTCTCCGGCGAAGGCGTGCAACAGGCCCTGCTCAAGATCCTGGAGGGGACCACGGCCAGCGTCCCCCCCCAGGGCGGCCGCAAGCACCCCCACCAGGAGTTCATCCAGATCGACACCACCAACGTGCTGTTCATCTGCGGTGGGGCGTTCGCCGGGCTGGAGAAGATCATCGAGTCGCGCATCGGGCGCAAGGGGGTCGGCTTCGGGGCCGACCTCCGCCGTATCGCGGACAAGGACGTGGGCTCGATCCTGGCCAAGGTGCTGCCCGAGGACCTGCTCAAGTTCGGCCTGATCCCCGAGTTCATCGGCCGCCTGCCGGTCATCTCCTCGGTGCACTCGCTCGACAAGCAGGCCCTGGTCCGGATCCTCGTCGAGCCCAAGAACGCGCTGGTCAAGCAGTACCGCAAGTTCTTCGAGTTCGACGGGGTGGAGCTGGAGTTCTCCGACGACGCCCTGGAGGCGGTCGCCGACCAGGCGATCCTGCGCGGCACGGGCGCCCGCGGGCTGCGGGCGATCCTCGAGGAGGTCCTGCTCGACGTCCAGTACGACCTGCCCTCGCGCGACGACATCCGCCGCTGCGTGATCACCGCCGACGTCGTCTCCAGCGGCGTCAACCCGACCCTCGTCCCCCGCGACCGCGAGACCGGCACCGAGCGCACGCGCCGGGAGCGCAGCGCCTGACCGGCATGGACGGGATCCGGGTGCACAGGCTGGTGGCCACCCTGGCCGCCCAGACGGCCTCGGCGCTCCGAGTATCGGGCTAGGCTTCACCTTCGCGTGCCGCACGACCGGCCGCGCCCGAAGACCCGATCGAGGAGCACACCACCCGTGACCACCCCACAAGGGCGCCCCGAGCTCCCCAAGACCTACGACCCCACGACGGTCGAGGGTCCCACCTACCGGCGCTGGCTGGACATGGGGGTGTTCGGGGCCGACCCGGCCTCGGAGCGGCCCCGCTTCAGCATGGCCCTCCCGCCACCCAACGTGACCGGGTCGCTGCACATCGGCCACGCCCTCGACCACACCTACCAGGACTACCTGGCCCGCCTCCACCGCATGCGCGGGTTCGAGGTGCTGTGGCTGCCCGGCATGGACCACGCCGGCATCGCCACCCAGAACGTGGTCGAGCGCGAGCTCGCCAAGGAGGGCAAGACCCGCTTCGACCTGGGCCGCGAGGCGTTCGTGGAGCGCGTCTGGGACTGGAAGGCAGAGTCCGGGGGCCGCATCCTCGGCCAGATGCAGCGCCTCGGCGACTCGGTCGACTGGTCGCGGGAGCGCTTCACCATGGACGAAGGCCTCTCCCGGGCCGTCCGCGAGGTGTTCGTCTCCCTCTACGAGCAGGGCCTGCTGTACCGGGGCGAACGGATCATCAACTGGTGTCCCCGCTGCCTGACCGCCCTGTCCGACATCGAGGTCGAGCACGAGGAGGTCCCGGGCGAGCTGGCCCACCTGCGCTACCCGCTGGCCGACGGGTCCGGGTCCATCGTGGTGGCGACCTCCCGGGCCGAGACGATGCTGGGCGACACCGCCGTGGCCGTCCACCCCGACGACCCCCGCTACCGGGACCTGGTCGGCAAGACCCTCCGGCTCCCCCTGGTCGACCGGCCGATCCCGGTCGTGGCCGACGCGGCCGTGGACCGCGAGTTCAGCACCGGGGCGGTCAAGGTCACCCCGGCCCACGACGCCGTCGACTGGGAGATCGCCCAGCGTAACGGCCTGCCGGCGGTCAACATCCTCACCGAGGAGGCGATCGTCAACGCCGAGGGCGGCCGGTTCGAGGGCCTGGACCGCTACGCCGCCCGCCGCGAGGTCAAGCAGGCGCTCGACGAGCTCGGGCTGCTGGAGCGGGTCACCGAGGCGCCGCACTCGGTCGGCCACTGCTACCGCTGCCGCACCGAGGTCGAGCCGCGGCTGTCGCTGCAGTGGTTCGTGGCCACCAGGCCCCTGGCCGACGAGGCCATGGCGGCGGTCCGCTCCGGCCAGACCCGGTTCGAGCCGGTCCGCTACGAGAAGACCTTCTTCGGGTGGATGGAGCAGATCCGCGACTGGTGCGTGTCCCGCCAGCTCTGGTGGGGCCACCGCATCCCCGCCTGGTACTGCCCGGACGGCCACGTCACCGTCACCCGCAAAGACCCCGACGCCTGCGCCGAGTGCGGCGCGGGGGAGCTGGCCCAGGACGAGGACGTGCTCGACACCTGGTTCTCCAGCGGCCTGTGGCCGTTCTCGACCCTCGGCTGGCCGGACCAGACCGAGGACCTCAAGGCCTTCTACCCGACCTCGGTGCTGGTCACCGGCTACGACATCATCTTCTTCTGGGTGGCCCGGATGCTGATGTTCGGCTGCCACTTCCAGCCGCCCACCCCCTTCGAGGTGGTGGCCATCCACGGCATGGTCCGCGACGCCCAGGGCAAGAAGATGTCCAAGTCGTTCGGGAACGTCATCGACCCGATCGAGCTCATGGACCGCTACGGCACCGACGCCCTGCGGTTCGCCCTGGTCCGCGGGGCCAACCCGGGCGGCGACGTGCCCCTGGCCGAGGAGTGGGTCGAGGGCGCCCGCAACTTCGCCAACAAGCTCTGGAACCTGGGCCGCTTCGTCCTGGGCGCGCTGGAGGCCCAGGCCGGGGCTCCGCCCGACGGGCCCGCGACCGGGACGACGGCGCCCGCCACGCCGCCGGAGGGGTCGCCCGCGCTGGCCGACCGCTGGCTCCTCTCCCGGCTGGAGGCCACCCGCGCGGCCGTGACCGCGGCCTACGAGGGGTTCGACCCGGCCGAGGCGGCGCGGCTGCTGCACGGGTTCGCCTGGAGCGAGCTGGCCGACTGGGCGGTCGAGCTGGCCAAGCCGCGGCTGGCCGCCGGGGGCGAGGACGCCGAGCGGGCCGCCGCCACCCTGGCCTACGCCCTGGACGTGACCGTGGCCCTGCTCCACCCGATCATGCCGTTCGTCACCGAGGAGCTGGGCCGGGCCCTGACCGGGGCTGAGACCATCACCCTGGGGCCGTGGCCGGCCGAGCGCCCCGGCGACCTCGACCCCCGGGCCGAGGCGGCCATGGCCGGCCTCCAGGAGGCGATCGTGGCCATCCGCCGCTTCCGGGCCGAGCACCACGTCCCCCCCTCCAGCCGCCCCCGGCTGGTGGTCGTGCCCGCCGGCGACGACCAGGCGGCCCTGTTCCGCGACGAGGCCGAGCGCATCCGCCGCCTGGCCCGCCTGGAGGCGGTGGAGGTGGCCTCGGCGGCCCCGGCCGTCCCCACGGCCAAGCTCCTGGCGGCCGGGCACGAGCTCTACCTGCCGCTGGAGGGGCTGCTCGACCTGGACGACGAGCGGGCCCGCCTGGAGCGGGAGCTGGCCAACCTGGGGGCCGAGCGGGTCCGGGCCGAGGCCAAGCTGGCCAACCCCGCGTTCCTCGAGAAGGCCCCGGCCCCGGTGGTGGCCAGGGCCCGCGAGCGGCTGGCCGAGGTCGACGAGGCCCTGGCCAAGGTCAGGGCCCAGCAGTCCGAGCTGTCGGGGGTCCGGTGACGGCCGCCGGCGACCGGGAGGGGGACGTATGGGGGTCCCTGAGCGACCGTCGCTGGACGGGCTCGAGGCCAGATGGGGCGCCAGGTGGGAGGCCGACGGCACCTACCGGTTCGACCCGTCGCGGCCCCGCGAGGACGTCTACGCCATCGACTTCCCGCCCCTGACGGTCAGCGGGTCGCTGCACGTCGGCCACGTCTTCTCCTACTGCCACACCGACGTCCTGGCCCGGTACCAGCGGATGCGGGGCCGGTCGGTCTTCTACCCGGTCGGCTGGGACGACAACGGGCTGCCGACCGAGCGCCGGGTCGAGAACTTCTACGGGGTCCGCTGCGACCCGTCGCTGCCGTACGACCCGGACTTCACCCCGCCGGCCAGCCCGGGCCGGCGCAAGCAGCCGGTCTCGCGGCCCAACTTCGTCGAGCTCTGCCGGCGCCTGACCGACACCGACGAGCAGGCCTTCGAGGACCTGTGGCGCCGGCTGGGGCTGTCGGTCGACTGGACGCTGGCGTACGCCACCATCGGCGAGCGGGCCCGGCGGATCTCCCAGCGGGGCTTCCTGGACCTGCTGGCGGCGGGGGAGGCCTACCAGGCCGAGGCCCCCACCCTGTGGGACGTCACCTACCGCACCGCCGTCGCCCAGGCCGAGATGGAGGACCGCGAGGTCCCCGGCCTGGCCGTCCGGGTCCGGTTCGGCGCCGGCCTGGTGGTGGAGACGACCCGGCCCGAGCTGCTGGCCGCCTGCGTGGCCCTGGTCGCCCACCCCGACGACCACCGCTACCGCCACCTGGTCGGCGCGACCGCGACCACGCCCCTGTTCGGGGTGCCGGTGCCGGTGGTCGCCCACCGCCTGGCCGAGCCCGGCAAGGGGACCGGCCTGGCCATGATCTGCACCTTCGGCGACCTCACCGACGTGGTCTGGTGGCGGGAGCTGCGCCTGCCGGTC
>DASZON010000042.1:0-5756 GCA_035550755.1 Actinomycetota bacterium
TCGCCTGGTTCGTGCTCGCGCCCCTCGGCTACCTCCTCTACCAGATGGAGGCGCGGACCGAGCCGGTGCTGCCGCTGCTCTACGGCAGCGTCCAGAGCATCGCCATGTTCGCCGCCGTGCTGCTGCTGGGGGAGGCGATGCGCAACCGCCGGGCCCTCGACCGGGCCAACCGCCTGCTCCTGGCCGAGCGGGAGCGGTCCGAGGGGCTGCTCCTCAACGTCCTCCCAGCCCCGATCGCCGCCCGGCTCAAGCAGGGCGACGAGGTCATCGCCGACCGGTTCCCCGAGGTCACGGTCCTGTTCGCCGATCTCGACGACGTCACCAGGCGCAGCCGGGACACCACCCCCGAGAAGGTCGTGCTGGTCCTCGACGACCTGTTCACCGCCTTCGACCGGCTGGCCGAGCGGCTCGGCCTGGAGAAGATCAAGACCATCGGCGACGCCTACATGGTCGTCGGCGGCCTGCCCGAACCGCGCCCCGACCACGCCCAGGCGGTGGCCGAGATGGCCCTGGCCCTGCGCGAGGAGGTCGTCCACCATCTCGACCCGGCCGGCCAGCCCCTGGCCCTGCGCATCGGCATCGACTCCGGCCCGGTGGTCGCCGGGGTCATCGGCACCGCCAAGTTCAGCTACGACCTGTGGGGTGACACCGTGAACACGGCCAGCCGCATGGAGTCCACCGGGACCGCCGGCTGCATCCAGGTGACCGAGCGGGCCTACCGCCACCTGCGCGGCCGCTACGAGCTCGAGTGCCGCGGACCGGTCCAGGTCAAGGGCAAGGGGGTGCTGGTCACCTGGTACCTGGTCGCCCGCAACGGCCAGCCCCGCTGAGCCCCCCGGCGTCGCCGCTTCCCGGTCGGGCTGGTCGCTCAACTCCAGCCGGCCGGCGGTCGATCAGACCAGCATGCGCATGCCGGAGGTCGCCCACCCCTCCCCGACGACCGCCGAGGACTTCCGCCGGGTCCTCGACGAGCGGGCCGTCCAGCCGCTGTTCCAGCCCCTGATCGACCTCGAGACCCGCCACGTCCTCGGCTACGAGGCCCTGGCCAGGGGCCCGATGGGCTCGGCCCTGGAGTCGCCGGCGGCCCTGTTCGGTGCCGCCTGGCGGGCGGGGCGGGTGGCCGAGCTGGACTGGGCCTGCCGTGCGGCCGCCTTCACCGGGGCCGCCGAGGCCGGCCTGGGGCCGCCGTTCACCCTGTTCGTCAACGCCGAGCCGGTGTCGCTCGGGACCGGCTGCCCCGAGGACCTGCGACCCGCCATCGAGCGGGGCAAGGCGGGCCTCCGGGTGGTCGTCGAGGTCACCGAGCGGGCCGTGGCCGGCGACCCGGCCCGCCTGCTGGCCACCGTCGCCCAGGCCCGCGAGGCCGGCTGGGGCGTGGCCCTCGACGACGTCGGCGCCGCCCCGGCCAGCCTGGCCGTGCTGCCGTTCGTCCGCCCCGACGCCGTCAAGCTGGACATGCGGCTGCTCCAGGGCCGCACCACCGCCGAGGCGGCCCACATCATCAACACCGTCCGGGCCCACGCCGAGCGGACCGACGCCGTGGTCGTCGCCGAGGGCATCGAGACCATCAAGCACGCCCGCGAGGCCATGGCCGCCGGGGCCACCGTCGGCCAGGGGTTCCTGTTCGGCCACCCGGCCCCGCTGCCCTCGGCCATGCCCCCGCCGGGCGAGGCCATCCCGCTGCGGCCGGTCCCCGCCGACGCCGGCGCCGCCACCCCCTGGGAGGTGGTGGCGGCCAGCCGCGAGCCCCGCCGGGCGACCAGGGACCTGCTGGTCGAGATGTGCATGCAGCTCGAGCACCAGGGCCTGGACGAGGCCGAGCCCAACGTCCTGCTGGCCTGCTTCCAGGAGGCCGGCCATTTCACCCCGGCCACCCGGAGCCGGTACGAGTTCCTGGCCACCCGGGCGGCGTTCACCGGCGTGCTCGGCCACGGCATGCCGGTCGCCCCGGTGGCCGGGGTCCGCGGCGCCGACCTGGCCGCCGACGACCCGCTGCGCCGCGAGTGGGACCTGGTCGTGATCGGCCCCCGGTTCGCCGCCGCCCTGGTCGCCCGGGACCGCAACGACCACGGGCCGGACGCCCGCCGCGGCTTCGACGTGATCGTCACCCACGATCGCGACCTGGTCATGCGGGCCGCCGAACCGCTGCTGCGGCGCCTGGTCCCCGAGCTCTAGGTCCCGCCGCCGGCGAGCGCCGACCCCGGCTGTCGGGAGGGGCGGGCAGACTGGCCCCATGCGGGTCGCCGTGGTCACCGACGCCGACGGTGGGGGGCTGCTCCAGGCCCTCGCCGAGGACGGCACGCCGGCCGGGCCGGTCGAGCGGGCCGCGGACCTGGCCGTGGCCGTCGCCGAGCGGGAACGGGCCGCCCGGCCCCGGTGGGTGTGGGCGGCCACCGCGGAGCTGTACCCGCGGCTCCTGGCCGCCGGGACCCGGGTCGACCGCTGCCACGACCTGGCCCTGATCGAGGGGATCCTGCTCGCCGCCGAGGGGCGCTTCGGCGAGCCCCGCTCGTTCCTGGCGGCGTGGGCCCGGCTGGAGGGCCGCCCGGTCCCCGAGGAGACGGCCCAGGCGGGGGCCCGAGCCGGCCAGCCGGCGCTGTTCGACCACGACCTGCTCGGCCTGCCCGACCCGGCCGAGCTCCTCGCCGGGGTGGTCGCCGTCCACGCCGACCAGCAACGGCGTCTTGGGGGCGGGAGCGAGGTCCGGGGGACCGCCCACCTTCCCCAGCCCCTCGGCGAATGGCCGGGCGGGCTGGGACTGCTGGCGGCGGCGGAGTCGGCGGGGGCGCTGGCGGCGGTCGAGATGGCCGCGGCGGGACTGCCGTGGCGCCCCGAGGTGCACGACGCGGTGCTGACCGAGCTGCTGGGGCCGAGGCCGCGGGCCGGGACGGCCCCGCGGGTGCTGCAGGAGCTGGCCAGCAGGATCGAGGCCGCGTTCGGCGGGCAGCCGCTGAACCCCGACTCGCCCGCCCAGGTGCTGCGGGCGTTCGCGGCCGCCGGGACCCCGCTGCCCTCGACCCGCTCGCACGTGCTCCGCGGGGTCGACCACCCGGCCGTGCCCCTGCTGGTCGCCTACAAGGAGCTGTCACGGCTTCACGCCGCCTACGGCTGGACCTGGCTGGACGCCTGGGTGGCGGACGGGCGGTTCCGGCCCGAGTACGTGCCCGGCGGGGTGGTGTCGGGCCGCTGGGCGACCCGCGGCGGCGGCGCCCTCCAGATCCCCCACGCCCTGCGCCGGGCGGTGGTCGCCGACCCCGGCTGGGCCCTGGTGGTGGCCGACGCCAGCCAGCTCGAGCCGCGGGTCCTGGCCGCCCTGTCCGGCGACGACGGGCTGGCCCGGGCGGCCGCGGGCGGCGACCTGTACGCCGCCCTGGCCGCCGACGCCTTCGGGGGCGACCGGGCCCGGGCCAAGACCGCCCTGCTGGCCGCCATGTACGGCGGCGACGTGGGCCAGCTGATGACTGTGCTGCGGCGCCAGTTCCCGGCCGCCGTCGGCTACGTGGAGGCGGCCGCCCGCACCGGCGAGGCCGGCGGCCTGGTCCGCTCCCGGCTGGGCCGGACCTGTCCGCCCCCGTCGGCCGGCTGGCTGGCCGCCACCGGCGGGGCCGCCGGGCCCGAGCCCGACCCCGAGGCCGGCGCGCGGGCCCGCCGGATCGCCCGCGACCGGGGCCGCTTCACCCGCAACTTTGTCGTCCAGGCGTCGGCCGCCGACTGGGCCCTGGTCCTGCTGGCCGCCGTCCGCCGCCGCCTCACCGCCGGGCCGGCCGGCCCCCATCTCGTGTTCTTCCAGCACGACGAGGTCATGGTCCACTGCCCGAAGGCGGATGCCGAGCGGGTCGCCGAGGTCGTCGCCGACGCCGCCGAGGAGGGCCGCCGGCTGGTGTTCGGGGACACCGCCGTCCGGTTCCCCCTGGCCGTGGCCGTGGTCGACTGCTACGCCGACGCCAAGTGACCCGGCCGGGCTACCAGACCCCGCCGATCCAGGTGTCGAGGCGGTCCTGGACCTCGCGGAGGCGTTCGACCAGGCTCTTGAGCATGCCGGTGGCGATCTGCGGGTTCTTCTCCAGGAACGCCTGGAAGTCGTCGCTGGGGATCCGCAGCGCCTCCAGCGGCTCGACCGCCTTGACCGTCGCCTCGCGCGGCTTGCCGGCCAGCACGGCCATCTCGCCGAAGAAGTCGCCCCGCTGCAGCCGGTGGTAGCGGCCGCCCACGTCCACCTCGGCCACGCCCGACAGCACGATGTACATGGCGTCACCGGGGTCGCCCCGCTCCACGATCGCCTGACCGGGCTCGAACGACACCCGCTGCCCGACCGCCAGCACAGCCTCGAGGTGCCCGCGGTCGAGCCCCGCGAACAAGGGCGCCCGCTCCAGCGCCGCCAGCCCGACCGTCACCTCGTCCATGACATCCCCTCCCGCCAGCCACACCGAATTCACCTCGGCCCGAGCCGAGTCCCCCGGTGAGGGAGCGTAGCCCATCGCCGCGAGCGGCGCGTCCCGTTGTCCACACCCTCAGGCCCGGCCGTCGCCTGCCGATCAACTCCTGGACCGACGTCGACGGTTGGGGGAGCGCATGCGAAGGGCCGGGATCGTGCTGGTGACCGTGCTGGCGCTGACCGCGGGGGGTGCGCTGGTGGCGCCGGCCAGGGCGGCGACGCCGGCGACCCCGGGGCGGATCGACGGGCTGCGGGGGGCGACCCGGGCGATCGTGGTCTTCAACTGGTCGGCGGGGACGACCCGGGCGGTGGTGCGCACCTATCAGCGGGCGCGGCCGGGGGACCGGTGGCGGCTGGTGCGGGGGCCGATGCCGGCGCGGATCGGGTACAACGGGTTCTCGGCCAACCGGCACGAGGGGGACGGCACCACCCCGGCGGGGATCTTCGGGTTCGTGTACGGGTTCGGCAGCCGGCCCAACCCGGGGATGCACGGGTTCTCCTACCGGCGGCTGCGGCCGGGCTCGTGCTGGTCGGGGTCGCGGGCCGACTACAACCGCTGGGTGACCCGGCCCTGCACCCACGGCGAGAGCCTGTGGAAGAACCGGCGGGTCGCCTACCGGTACGCGGCGGTGATCGACTTCAACTACCGCCGGCCGGTCTACAAGAAGGGGAGCGGCATCTTCCTGCACCAGCAGACCGGCGGGCCGACCGCCGGGTGCGTGTCGCTGCGGCCCAAGGACCTGGTGGCGGTGCTGCGCTGGATCCGGCCCGGGACCAGGATCGCCATGGGGCCGGCGGCCTACCTCAACCGGCGCTGATCCCCGGCCCCGGCCCCGTGCTCGTCCAGGATGGCCAGGAGCCGGTCGACCAGCTCGGCCTGGGCGGCCAGCAGCTTCTCCCTGGCCGTGGCCGGGTCGAACCAGCCGGCCCGGTCGACCTCGGGGAAGGTCCGCCACCGCCCGGAGCGGGGGGGCCACTGCATCGTGAAGGTGTTGCTGGTCACGGTCTCGGGGTCGAGGTCGCCGGGGGTGGCCCAGGCGGTGACGACCTTGCCGCCGCGCTGGCGGATCTCCCCGAGGGCGACCAGCTCGCCGCAGGGCGGCGGCTGGCCGGTCTCCTCCTCGAACTCGCGCAGGGCCACCGCACGGGCGTCCTCGCCGTCGCCGTACTCGCCCTTGGGGATCGACCAGGCGCCGGCGTCCCGGTTCGCCCACGCCGGGCCGCCGGGGTGGACCAGCAGCACCTCCAGGGCGCCGTGGCGGCGCCGGTAGAGCAGGATCCCCGCACTGCGCCTCGGCATCCACGCGCTCCCTAAGGTCGG
>DASZON010000043.1:0-16140 GCA_035550755.1 Actinomycetota bacterium
CGGCCTCCGCGTCAGCGAGGCCACCGCCCTGGACGTCGACGACCTCGACCTGGAGGACGGGACGGTGCGGGCGTTCGGCAAGGGGGCCAAGGAGCGGCTGGTCCCGATCGGCCGCTCGGCCCGGCGAGCGCTCGAGGCCTATCTGGTCCGGGCCCGGCCGCTGCTGGCCGGGCCGAGGTCGGGGCCGGCCCTGTTCCTCAACGCCCAGGGGAGCCGGCTGACCCGCCAGGGCTGCTGGAAGATCCTGCGCCGCCACGCCCGGCACGCCGGGCTGGAGGCCGAGGTGTCCCCCCACGTGCTGCGTCACTCCTTCGCCACCCACCTGCTGGCCGGCGGGGCCGACATCCGCAGCGTGCAGGAGCTGCTCGGCCACGCCAGCCTGGCCACCACCCAGGTCTACACGCGCATCACCCAGGACCGCCTGCGCGAGGTGTACCTGCGCGCCCATCCCCGAGCCCGTCACGCCACTCCCAGCGACTGAGCCGGTCAAGCCAGACAAGCACTCCACCCAGCCGCTTGCCGATCCTGTAGCCTGCAACCCCTGCTCTCGGAAGTCGTCCGTCGCGGCGTCGGTGGCCGCGGCGGGGGAGACGCGCGACGGAGGACCGGGATGGACCACCAGACCGTTGACCGGCTGCGGGAACGCCTCGAGACCGAACGTGACGAGGTCCGCAAGCAGCTCGACGACCTCGGCGCGCGCCCTGACGCCGAGGGCATCGAGGACCCAGAGCTGGACGAGGGCTTCGCCGACGCCGGCCAGGCCGCCGCCGAGCGGGCCAACCTCCTCACCCTGGTCCGGAGCCTGCGCGACACCCTCCGCGACGTCGAGCAGGCGCTCGGGCGGATGGAGGCCGGCACCTACGGCCTCTGCGAGCGCTGCGGCCAGCCGATCGCCGACGAGCGCCTCGAGGCCCTCCCCGCCGCCCGCCTCTGCATGGGCTGCAAGCGCCAGGCGAGGCCGCGGTGAACGACGGGCCCCGCGACCCCGGGCCCGCGCCCGCCCCGGCCGCCGCGCCCGGCGCCTCGGTACCGCGGCCGGGGAAGGTGGTGCTGGTCGTCTGCGACTCGCTCGGAGTGGGGGAGGCGCCCGACGCCGGCGACTACGGCGACCTCGGGGCCGACACCGTCGGCCACGCCGCCGCCGCGGTCGGCGGGCTGGACCTGCCGACCCTCGGCTCGTGGGGGTTCGGGCGGCTCACCGGCATCGCCGGGGTCGACCCGGTCGACCCGGCCGCGGCCGTGGTCGGCCGCATGGCCGAGCGGTCGGCCGGCAAGGACACCACCACCGGCCACTGGGAGATGATGGGCGTCGTTCTCGACCAGCCGTTCCCGACCTACCCCGACGGCTTCCCGCCCGAGGTCATCGACGCCTTCTCCAAGGCCATCGGCCGCCGTGTGCTCGGCAACAGGCCGGCCTCGGGCACCGAGATCATCAAGGAGCTGGGGGCCGAGCACCTGGAGACCGGCGAGCCGATCGTCTACACCTCGGCCGACTCGGTGTTCCAGATCGCCACCCACAAGCGGGTCGTCCCCCTCACGCAGCTGTACGAGTGGTGCAAGCAGGCCCGGGCCCTGCTCCAGGGCGAGCATGCCGTCGGCCGGGTGATCGCCCGACCCTTCGACGGCGAGCCGGGGTCGTTCTTCCGCACCAAGGAGCGCCGCGACTACGCCCTCCCGCCCGCCGGCCCGACCCTGCTCGAGGCGCTGGAGCGGGCCGGGATCCGGACGCTCGGGGTCGGCAAGATCGAGGACATCTTCTCCCGCCAGGGCCTGTCCGGCTCCGACCACACCGGCGACAACGAGACCTCGCTGGACGCCACCGTCCGGTTCCTCCGCGAGGCCGGGGACCCGACCTTCGTCTTCACCAACCTGGTCGACTTCGACATGGTCTACGGCCACCGCCGCGACGCCGAGGGCTACGCCCGCTGCCTTGAGCGCCTCGACGCCCGCCTCCCCGAGGTCGTGGCCGAGCTGGGCGAGGACGACTGGCTGTTCCTCACCGCCGACCACGGCTGCGACCCCACCGCCCCCGGCACCGACCATACCCGCGAGTTCACCCCCCTGGTCGCCTTCAGCCCCGGCGGCACCCGCGGCCACCACCTCGGCGACCGCGCCACCTTCGCCGACCTCGGCGCCACCATCGCCGACCTCTTCGCCATCCCCCCGGTCGGCCCCGGCACGTCGTTCGCCGCGGACCTGCGCTAACCCAGCCAACCTGCGCTCGCCCCGCCGGGCACCAGCGCCCCCGCGGGCTCCCTCCGCTCCCCGGCCTCCTGCGCCCCTGCGCTCCTTGCTCGGTGGCGTCCCCATAGTTGAAGGTTTGTCCACATTTCGCCAGATGGTGACTTCCGCCCCCGACCAGGGCTGACCACGGAGAGTGGTCGGTTACCCAGAGTGGTCGCCCGCGGAGCTTTCTCCGCCCGGGCCGGGTCGGTAAGATGCGCCCGCCCCCAACGTCGACGAGGCGACAGATCCATTTGGCAGCAAGGCGCCCAGTCGACAAAGCAACGTGACGACAACGCGTCCACGGGCGTTCCGGGAGGTGCCGGAGATGGGGAAGGTCATCGCCCTGGCCAACCAGAAAGGCGGGGTGGGCAAGACCACCACCGCCATCAACCTCGGCGCGGCCCTGGCCGAGCAGGGCCGCAAGGTGCTCCTGGTCGACATGGACCCCCAGGGGGCGCTCTCGGTCGGGCTCGGCCTCAACCCCCTGGCCCTCGAAGGGACCGTCTACAACCTGCTCATGGACCCCAAGGCCGACGCCACCGCGACCATCGAGCGCACCAAGCAGGACGGGCTCGACCTGCTCCCCTCCAACATCGACCTAGCCGCCGCCGAGGTCCTGCTGGTCGGCGAGGTCGCCCGCGAGCAGGCCCTGTCGCGGGTCCTGCGGGTGCTGCGCAAGCGCTACGACCACGTCCTGATCGACTGCCCGCCCAGTCTCGGGCTGCTCACCGTCAACGCCCTCACCGCCGCCGACGGCGTGCTCGTCCCCCTCGAGTGCGAGTACTTCGCCCTGCGCGGCATGGCGCTGCTGATGGACACCATCGAGAAGGTGCGGGAGCGCCTCAACCCCGACCTGGAGATCGTCGGCATCCTCGCCACCATGTACGATGCCCGGACGGTCCACGGGCGCGAAGTGCTCGGAAGGGTCGAGGACGCCTTCGGGGGTCGCGTCTTCAAGACCGTCGTCGCCAAGACCATCCGGTTCGCCGAGGCGCCGGTGGCGGGCGAGAGCATCCTGACCTATGCCGGCTCGTCGTCGGGGGCGCTCGCGTACCGCGAGCTGGCCAAGGAGGTACTGGCGTCATGAAGGGTCGGGCCAGCCTGCCCGGGGCCGACGAGCTGTTCCGGGTCACCTCGATCGAGAAGGGCCGCGACCGCGGGGGGCGGCAGCCGGCCGAGGAGGGGCCGCCGGAGGATCGCCAGCCCGCCGAGCGGGTCCCGAGCGGTCGCCAGCGCCACGACGAGAAGGTCACCTTCTACTGCACCGCGGACGAGCTCATGGACCTCGAGAACGCCCGCCTGCTCCTGCGCCGCGAGCACGGGGTGGCCGTCGACCGCGGCCGCATCGTCCGCGAGGCCCTCGCCCAGGTCCTCTCCGAGCTGGAGCGCGACGGCGCCGACGCCCCGCTGGTCAAGCGCCTCGCCCGATGACCCGACCCCGGCCAGGAGGGAACCGCGAGCCTCGGTTGCCGGGGCCCCCGAACGGGAGGGTAGCCCAACCGGGCGGGGCCGGCGCGGCCCTGTCCACAGCCCCAGGTGCGCCATGAGCCTCAGGGTCCGGGCGGTCGACGTGATCGCCCGCAAGCGGGACGGGGGAGAGATCCCGGGGGAGCAGCTACGGGAGTTCGTGCTCGGCTACGCCCGCGAGGAGCTGCCCGACTACCAGATGGCGGCCTTCCTCATGGCCGGCTACCTGCGCGGGTTCACCCGGTCCGAGACCGAGGCCCTCACCGACGCCATGGTCGCCTCCGGGGACCGGCTCGACCTCAGCCGCCTCAGCGGCCCCACGGTCGACAAGCACTCCACCGGCGGGGTCGCCGACGGCACCACCCTGGTCGTCGGCCCGCTCGCCGCCGCCCTTGGCATGCAGGTCATCAAGCTGTCCGGCCGCGGCCTGGGCCACACCGGCGGGACCCTCGACAAGCTGGAGTCGATCCCCGGCTTCCGGGTCGGCCTGTCCGGCGAGGAGCTGCTCGACCAGGTGGAGCGGATCGGCCTGGCCGTGGCCGCCCAGACCGCCGACCTGGTCCCGGCCGACAAGTCGATCTACGCCCTCCGCGACGTCACCGCCACCGTCGGCAACGTCGCCCTGATCGCCTCCAGCGTGATGAGCAAGAAGCTCGCCGGCGGTGCCGCCAGCATCCTGCTCGATGTCAAGACCGGCTCGGGAGCCTTCATGCACGAGACCGCCGAGGCGGTCGAGCTGGCCAGGATCTGCGTCGACCTCGGCCGGGCCGCCGGCCGGGCCACGGCCGCGCTCGTCACCGACATGAGCCAGCCGCTGGGGGAGCTGGTCGGCAACGCCGTCGAGGTACGCGAGGCCGTCGAGGCCCTGCGGGGGGAGCGGCCGGGCCGGTTCCTGGACCTCTGCCTGACCCTCACCGGCCACATGGCGGCCCTCGCCGGCACGGCCCCCGACCCGGAGGCCGGCCGCCGCGATGCCGAGCGGGCGCTGGAGTCCGGCGCCGGCCTGGAGCGGTTCCGGCAGTTCGTGGCCGCCCAGGGGGGCGACCCCCGGGTCGCCGACGACCTCGCGATCCTCCCCCAGGCCCCGGTCACCACCGAGGTCCGGGCCCCTCGGGACGGCTGGCTGGCCGCGGTCGACGCCGAGGCCGTCGGCCGGGTCGCCGCCGCCCTCGGCGCCGGCCGCCAGCGCAAGGACGACGACATCGACCCGGCGGTGGCCGTGGAGCTGTCGGCCAAGCTCGGCGACCGGGTCGAGGCCGGCGCGCCGATCGGCCGCGTCCTGGCCAGGGACGAGGACGCGGCCCGCTCGGCCACCGACGGCCTGCTGGCCGCCCTCGGCTGGAGCGACCAGCCGCTGGAGCCCCCGCCACTGGTCCACGAGGTCGTCGGCGCCTGACCGCACCTGGGTCTGCGGGACCCGGCCCCGTCCATTCCGGGTCATCCGGCGGGGGAGCGTGGTCCGGCGTGGCCCGTGCTAGGGTGGCTGCCGAACGGCGTTGTCCGGCGCCGAAACCCCCCGTTCGAACGAGGCTGACGCATTGGGCTCACCGCTGTTCCTGCTCCGTGACGAACCGCAACTGTTCGTGGCCTTCCTGATCGCGGTCATCATCGGCCTGACCCTGCACGAGTTCAGTCACGCCGTGGTCGCCACGCTCCAGGGCGACCCGACGGCCCGGTCCCAGGGCCGCCTCACCCTCAACCCGGTGGTGCACCTCGACCCCCTCGGGACCATCGCCGTGCTCATCGCCGGCTTCGGCTGGGCCCGGCCGACACCGGTCACCCCGAGCCGCCTTCGCGGCCGCCGGCTCGGGATGGTGCTGGTCGCCCTGGCCGGACCGGCGGCCAACTTCCTGATCGCCCTGATCTCGGTGATCGCCCTCCGCATCGTCTACCCGACGACCGGCGTGTTCTTCGATGTCGACTTCAGCGTAAAGCTTCTCTACACCCTGGTCGGCGTCAACGTTCTCCTCGGCGTGTTCAACCTGCTGCCGATCCCGCCCCTGGACGGGTCGACCCTGCTCACGGTCCTGCTTCCGCCGTCGCGCCAGAGCATCGTCCAGTTCCTCAACCAGTACGGGATCTTCCTGCTGCTGGGCCTGCTGATCCTGGCGCCCAACCTCCTCAACCCGGTCTTCCGTGCCATCACCGACGCGCTCTACAGCCTCGTCGGCCTACCGGTCAGCTGACCCTGCGGTCGGCTGACGGACGCCACTGGTCGCCGGCACCCGAGCGCGTTGTCCCGGACACCGGACGCTGGCTACCATCGGCCGGCTGCGCCGAACTTTCCGGGGTCGCCGTTCCGCCGCCCAGCGCGTCGATACGTCGACTCAGGGATGAATAGATAAGTAGATACATGGACTATGTGGTCAAGACCGAGGTGTTCGAGGGGCCGTTCGACCTGCTCCTGCACCTGATCGCCCGGCAGCGGGTCGACCTCTGGCAGGTGTCGCTGTCCCGGATCACCGAGGACTACCTGGCCGAGATCCGCCGTATGCGCGAGCTCAACCTCGAGGTCGCGACCGAGTTCCTGGTCGTCGCGGCCACCCTCCTGGAGCTCAAGGCGGCCCGCCTCCTGCCGGCGCCGGACGCCGACCCCGACGAGGTCGAAGCCGTCCTCGAGGAGCGCGACCTCCTGTTCGCCCGGGTCCTCCAGTACCGGGCCTACAAGCAGGTGGCCGGCCTCTTCGGGTCCCGCCTGGCCGAGCAGGCCGCCTTCCACCCCCGCCGGGTCGGCGCCGAGGACCTCCTGCGCCGCATCGTCCCCGAGCTGCTGGTCGGGGTCACCCCCGAGGAGCTGGCCCGGCTGGCCGCCGCCGCCCTCGCCCCGGCGCCGCCCCCCGAGGTCACCACCACCCACATCGCCCCGCCCCGCCTGTCGGTCGCCGAGGCGGTCGCCGAGCTCGCCCAGCGCCTCCACGACCGGGGCTCCGGCACCTTCGAGGACCTGGTCGGCCGCCAGGCCGCCCCCATCGAGGTCGTCATCGCCCTGCTTGCCGTCCTGGAGCTGTACAAGCGATCGTTGGTCGAGCTCGACCAGACCTCCACTTTCGCCGACATCACCGTCCACTGGACCGGTGGCGACCAGGCCGTCCCCATCGACATGACGGTCGAGGAGCCCGCATGACCACCCCGACCCCCGACCCCCGGCCCCCAGTCCCCGCCCCGTCGCCGGAGCGCCCGGCGGCTGGGTCGACCGATGCCGGTCCGGCGAGCATTGCGGCCGTCGACGTGGAGGGGATCTCTCACCCTGAATCGGAGCTTGAGGCACAGCGCAATGCCAACGCGGAGCAGGACGTTGAGGGT
Source organism: Actinomycetota bacterium (assembly GCA_035550755.1). Lineage (GTDB taxonomy): Bacteria > Actinomycetota > CALGFH01 > CALGFH01 > CALGFH01 > CALGFH01. The sequence goes on from DASZON010000043.1 coordinate 6,997, forward strand.
GGAAGTGCTCCCGGCGCCGGGTCGGACCTCGAGGGTGGAAGCAGCACCGCCGCTGGGAGGGCGGCTGACGGGCTCGAGGGTGACCCGACCGCGTGGCCGCCTGACGAGGCGTTCGACGTGGTGGACCTGGACGACCGCGGTTGGACCCGGCGCGACCTGGAGGCGATCCTCCTGGTGGCCGACGAGCCGGTCCCGGCGGCCATGCTCGCCGAGATCGTCGGGGCGCGGCTGTCGGAGGTCGAGGAGCTCCTGGTCGACCTGGCCGGCGAGTACGCCCGCGACGGCCGCGGGTTCGTGCTCCGGGCCATCGCCGGCGGCTGGCGCCTGTACACCAACCCCGGGGCCAGGCCCGCCGTCGAGGCGTACCTCCGCGCCGGCCAGCAGAGCCGCCTCACCCGCGCCGCCCTGGAGACCCTCGCGGTGATCGCCTACCGCCAGCCGGTGACCCGCTTCCAGGTCGCCGCCGTCCGGGGCGTCAACGTCGACGGCGTGTTCCGGACACTCGCCTCCCGCGGCCTCATCCACGAGGTCGGGACCGACCCCGGCCCCGGCCAGGCCACGCTCTACGGCACCACCGCCGCCTTCCTCGAGCAGCTCGGCCTCAACGACCTCGACCAGCTCCCCCCGATCAAGGACTACCTCCCCGAGGGCGTCGACCTGCTCGACCTCCAGGAGCACCCATGACCCCCGCCCGCCGCGCCCCTGCCGAGGGTCGCAACCGCCCCTCCGCGGGTGGAGGCCGACCGCGCCCCGTGGCACGAGGAGATCGGGTGCACCCCGGGCCGGGAGACGGTCCAGAGCGCCCGGCTCCCGGGGGAGGCCGACCGCGCCCCTCGGCAGCAGCAGACCGACCGCCTCCCCGTACAGCAGGAGGTCGAGAGCGCCCGTCCACGGGAGGAGGCCGCCCGCGCCCGACGACGGGTGGAGGCCGACCGCGCCCGACGACGGGAGGAGGTCGCCCGCGTCCGTCTGGAGGGGCCGGCCGTGCTCGCTCCCCGGTCGAGGGAGACCCAGCTCGCTCCGCCGCCGGGAAGGGCTCGTCTCGCCGGTCCGGGGAGAGAGGTCGATCTCGCCCTCCCGTCGACGGGGGTCGGGGACGTCCGGCGGCGACGAGGGGTCGATCGCACCCTCCGGTCGAGGGTGAGCAGCCGCGGCGCTCCGGTCCCGCCGGACCGGGCGCGTCCTCCCGGCGCCCCCGTCGGCTCGCCGGCGAGGAGACCCGGCGCCCCCGTCGACCGGCTGGCGAGCAGACCGGGAGCACCCGTCGGCTGACGGACAAGGAGACTCGCAAGACCCGGACCGGTCGGAGCCCCGGCCCCGAAGCCGGCCCCGGACCCGCCCGCTCCCGCCGGTCACCCGGGGATGCGGCCGGGCGGACACCATCGACGAGGCGCTCGACCCGCGCACGGACCGAGCAGCCGGAGGGGGGTCAGCGCCCGGCCCGACCCGCCGCGCGGCGGCCCCGCACGCCATCGGGCCAACCCGCGTCCGGCAGGGGGGGCGTCCGGTCACGCACGGGTGACGGGGCGGCCAGAGAGACCGGACGCTCTCGCGCGCGGACGCCGGTCAAGTCGCCGGCGGACAGCGGTCCGGATGCAGGTCCTGACGGGGGAGCGCCGCTGCGGCTGAACAAGGCGTTGAGCGGCGCCGGGCTGGGATCGAGGCGGGCCGTCGAGGAGCTCATCCGGGCGGGGCGGGTGTCGGTTGATGGCGAGGTGGCGCAGGACCTGGGGCGGCGCGTGGATCCCGGGCGCGACCGGGTCGAGGTGGACGGGTCGCGGGTGGTGCTCGACGAGCGGCGCCGCTACTGGCTGCTGAACAAGCCGGCCGGGGTCGTGAGCACGGCGGCGGACCCGGACGGCCGGCCGACGGTGGTGGAGATGGTCCCGGAGCAGCCGAGGGTGTTCCCGGTCGGGCGGCTCGACCGGGACACCGAGGGGCTGTTGCTGCTGACCAACGACGGGCCCCTGGCCTACCGGCTCACCCACGCCAGGTACGGGGTCGAGAAGCGGTATCTGGCCGAGGTCGAGCGGCTCCCCGCCGACGCCCCGGGCCACCTGCGCAAGGGGGTGGAGCTGGAGGACGGCTTCGCCAAGCCGGTCCGGGTCAGGGTCGTCGCCGGGTCGGGTCGTCGCCGCATGGTCGAGGTCGTCCTGGTCGAGGGCCGCAACCGGGAGGTCCGGCGCCTGCTCGACGCGGTCGGGGCACCTGTCCGCCGCCTGGTCCGCACGGCCGTCGGGCCGATCCGCCTCACCGGCCTCGCCCCAGGGGAGTTCCGGCCGCTGCGACCAGAGGAGATCCGAAATCTCTACAAGGCAGCAGGACTATGAATTCACCTATCAATCAGTCGACATGTCGATACAGCGGTATGTCGATGAACCAGCCTCGACGATGGCCCGGCGGCCCACGGCGAGGGTCGGGCGATGCGTGACGAGGGCCGGCCGATGACCGGCGACGGTGGGGCGGTGACCGGCGGCAGTCGGGAGATGACCGGCGATGATCGGGCGATGAGCGAGCAGCTCGGGACGGGGACCGGGGAACGGCTGGTGGCGCTGCGGGGGGCGACCACCGTGGACCGGGACACCTCCGAGGCGGTGATCGAGCGGACCCGGGAGCTGCTGTCCCTGCTGCTGGAGCGCAACGCGGTCGAGCACGACCAGCTGGTGTCGATCATCTTCACCTCGACCAAGGACCTGCGCAGCGCGTTCCCGGCGCTCGCGGCCCGTGAGCTCGGGCTCGGCGACGTGCCGTTGCTCTGCGCCGGCGAGCTCGACGTCGTCGGCGGCAACCCGAACACGATCCGGGTCCTGCTCCACTGCTACTCGACGCGACCCCGGGCCCATCTGCGCCATGTCTACCTGCACCGTGCCAAGCACCTGCGCGACGACCTCTCCGGAGTGAACTGATGACCTCGACCCTGGAATGGCCGCGGCGGCTCGCGGTCGTCGGCACCGGGCTGCTCGGCGCCTCGGTCGGCCTGGCCGCCCGGGCCGCCGGCGTGGCCGAGGTGGTGGGGGCGGACAACGACCGGCGCGAGCTCCGGGACGCCTTGGAGCTGGAAGCGATCACCAGCCGGGCCCGGTCGGTCGAGGAGGCGGCCGAGGGCGCCGACCTCATCGTCGCCGCCACCCCGGTCCGTTCCCTGGCCGGGGTGCTCGCGCGGGCCCACGCAGCCAACCCGGACGCCGTCCTCACCGATGTCGGTAGCACGAAGCTTCACCTTCTAGCTGAGCTTCAACGTTCATCGGCCAATCTGCGCCGGGTCATCCCCGGCCACCCCATGGCCGGTTCCGAGGAGCGAGGGGCCCGAGCCGCCCGGGTCGACCTGTTCCACGGCGCGGCATGGGTGCTGACCCCGGCGCCGCACGTCGACCACCAGGCGCTGCGGCGGTTGACCTCGTTCGTCCGCGACCTCGGCGGGCGGCCCCTGATGCTCGACCCGGAGCTGCACGACCAGGTGGCCGCGTTCGCGAGCCACCTGCCCCAGCTGGCCGCGACCGCCCTGATGGGCGCGGTCGCCCAGGTGGAGTCGCCGGCGGCGCTGCGCCGCCTGGTCGCCAGCGGCTTCCGGGACACGACCCGGGTGGCCGCCAGCGACCCCGACCTCTGGGTCGACATCTGCGCCACCAACGGCCCGAGCATCGTGGCCGCGCTGGACGTGCTGACCAGCCGGCTCGAGGTGCTCCGGAAGCTGGTCGCCGACGGGGACCGGGCCGGCCTGCGCGAGGAGCTGGCCGCGGCCCGGGCGGCGCGGCTCCGCATCCCGACCAAGCCGGGATCGTCGCCGCGGGGCCTGCGCGAGGTGGTGGTCCACATCGCGGACCGCCCGGGCAGCCTGGCCGCCGTCTTCCATGCCCTCGGGGCGGCCGGGGTCAACGTCGAGGACCTGGCGATCGACCACGAGCTCCAGGGAGGCAGCGGAGCCCTGCGCATCTGGGTCGCGGGTCGTGACGCCGCCAACACCGCCATCGCCGCCCTGGACGTCGCCGGCTGGACCGCCCACGAGGGCACGGGGGCTCCTTGAGCTGGGAATCTGGAGCAGTTATCGAGAAGTATCTAAAGCAACCTATAGACTTAGGGATTTATTGCTTGCTCCGGTGCGGGGCTGGCCGGAATGGGGCATCGGTCAACGGGTAGACTCCGCTTCGGTTGAACCGGCGGTCGGGAGGCCAGGTGAGGGTGGTCGGGTTGGGCGGGGACGAGCCCGTCGAAGGGAACGGCGACGTGATCGTCGCCATCGACGGACCGGCCGGATCGGGGAAGAGCACCGTCGCCCGGCGGGTCGCCGAGCGGGCCGGGCTCCGCTACCTGGACACCGGCGCGACCTACCGGGCCCTCACGCTCGCACTGCTGCGACGGGGGGTCCCGGTCGACGACCCCGAGGCGGTCGCCGACGCGGCCAAGGCCGTGGACCTGACCCTCGAGCTCGCGCCCGGGCCCGCCGGAGCGGCCAGGGTGCTGCTGGACGGGACCGAGCCGGGGGCCGCGCTCCGCTCGCCGGAGGTCAACGCCACCGTGTCGACCGTCTCGGCCGTCCCGGCGGTCCGTGAGCTGCTGGTCGGGTTGCAGCGCTCGCTGGTCGGGGTCGGCGGCATCGTGGTCGAGGGCCGCGACATCGGCACCGTGGTGTGGCCCGACGCCGACGTCAAGGTGTTCCTGACCGCCTCCGAGCACGAGCGGGCCCGGCGGCGCGGCGGCGACGCCGAGGGCGGCGGCGAGACCGCCGAGACCCTGGCCCGCCGCGACGCCATCGACAGCGGGCGGGCCGCCTCCCCGACCCGGGCCGCCGCCGACGCCCTGATCATCGACTCCACCACCCGTTCCATCGACCAGGTGGTGGACCAGCTCCTCGAGCTCATCGAAGCCGCCAGATCCTCCCGCCCGAGATGACCGGCGGATCCGACCACAAGGCGCCCGGCGCCCCGCCCAGCCACGCCCCGCCCACCCCTGGCACCCCGGCGGGTCACGCCCCGGACGCCCCCGGGGACCCGGCCGGCCCCGGGACCCCGGCCGTGCGGGAACCCACCGCCCCCGGGAGCGCCTCGGCCCCCGGGGCCGGGGCGGACGGGAGCGGCGGGGCCGACGGTCCCAGCGATCCCGAGCGGGGCTACAGGATCGCCGCCGCGGTGGTGAAGCCGCTGATGCGGGCCTGGTTCCGGATCCGGGTGGAGGGGCAGGAGCAGATCCCGGAGGCAGGGCCGGTGATCCTCGCCTCCAACCATCGGAGCAACATGGACCCGGTGCTGCTGGCGTCGGCGGTGGAGCGGCCGGTGGCGTTCATGGCCAAGGCGGAGCTGTTCGTGGGGCCGCTCGGGTGGATCATGCGGTGGATCGGGCAGTTCCCGGTGCGGCGGGGCGGCATCGACCGGGAGGCGCTGCGCCGGACCGACGCCATCCTGGCCCGAGGGTCGATGCTCGGGCTGTTCCCCGAGGGGACCAGGAACGACGGGACCTTCTCGGCCGTCCTTCCGGGGCTGGCGTACATCGTGGTCAGGCAGCGGTGCCCGGTGCTGCCGGTGGTGATCTCCGGGACCGAGCGGGTGCGGCGGCGGTTCGGCTGGCTGCCCTTCGCCTCGCCGGTCAGGATCGTGATCGGCCCGCCGATCGACCTGCCCGACGGGGCCAGCGACCGGGCCGCGCGCCGGGCGGCCAGCGAGGTCCTCCAGCAGCGCCTGCAGGCGTTCCGGGCGACTGTCGTGGGCGACCCGCCGGACGGGCCGTCGCCCGCGAGAGATCGTCCAACCGATGAGTAGACAAAGCGATATGTCGATAGATCAGCAGGGCGAGGAGTCGACCGGCCGCCTGCCAAGGGTGGCGGTGGTCGGGCGGCCCAATGTCGGCAAGTCGACCCTGGTCAACCGGATCCTCGGGCGGCGGGCGGCGATCACCCAGGAGGTGCCCGGGGTGACCCGGGACCGGGTCGCCTACCAGGCCGAGTGGTCCGGGCGGCACTTCGAGCTGGTCGACACCGGCGGCTGGGAGCCGAAGGCGACCGGCCTCCAGGCCAGCGTCGTCGCCCAGGCCGAGCGGGCCATGGCCGAGGCGGACCTCCTCCTGTTCGTGGTCGACGCCACCGTCGGGGTCACCGAGGAGGACGCGGCCGTGGCCACCCGCCTGCGCCGCGGGCGGGTGCCGGTCCTGCTGGTCGCCAACAAGGTCGACAGCGCGGCCGCCGAGCCGCTGATCGCCGACCTGTGGTCGCTCGGGCTGGGCGAGCCGCTGCCGGTCTCCAGCCTCCACGGGCGCGGGTCGGGTGACCTCCTCGACGCCGTGGTGGAGCGGCTCGGCACCGAGGCCAGCACCGACACCGAGCCGGACGTGCCGGCCCTGGCCATCGTCGGCCGGCCCAACGTGGGCAAGTCCAGCCTGCTCAACCGGCTGGCCGGGGTGGAGCTGGCGATCGTCGACCCGACCCCGGGCACGACCCGGGACACCGTCGACTCGGTCGTGGAGCGGGCCGGTCGCGCCTACCGGCTGGTCGACACCGCCGGAATGCGGCGCTCGTTCCAGCAGGCCGAGGGGGCGGACTACTTCGCCTTCGTCCGCAGCCTGGAGGCGGTCGACCGGGCCGACGTCGCCCTGTTGGTCCTCGAGGCCCCCCAGGGCGTGGCCGAGCAGGACCAGAAGGTCGCGGTCCGTGCCGTCGAGGCCGGCTGCGGCCTGGTCCTGCTGGCCAACAAGTGGGACCTGATGGACGACGAGGCCAGGCGCCAGTTCGGGGTCGATCTCGAGCGCAAGCTGTACTTCGTCGACTGGGCGCCGCTGCTGCGGGTCTCGGCCCGCACCGGCCGGGGGGTCGAGAAGATCTGGGGACTTGTCGACAAGGTGCTGGCCGAACGGTCCCGGCGCGTCCCCACCGCGGCCCTCAACCAGTGGCTCGGGCAGGCCACCGAGCGCACGCCCCCGCCGCCGGTGCGCGGGCGCTCGGTGAAGGTCCGCTACGCCACCCAGGCCCGGGTCGACCCGCCGGAGCTGGTCGTGTTCACCAGCGGTCAGCTCACCCCCAGCTACCGCCGCTACCTGGAGCGGGACCTGCGGCGCACCTTCGGGTTCGAGGGCACGCCGGTGCGGCTGGTGGTCCGGGTCCGGACCAGGGAGCGGGCACCGGGAGCGTGACGGCCGGGCAGGACCGCGCCGGCCATCGGCACCGGCGGCCGGCGGCGGTGGCCGTGATATCCTGACGCCCGTTTCGGGCTTTCGGGCCCGCGTTCGGGACGTGGCGCAGCTTGGTTAGCGCACCAGTCTGGGGGACTGGGGGTCGCCGGTTCAAATCCGGCCGTCCCGACCACTTCCCCCCTCCGCGCCGGGCCAGGCGGGCGCGTGAGGTGGGCCGGTGGTCTACGCTCCAGAGCATGACCGACACCAACCGCCCGGAGCCCCAGACCCCGACCCCGGGCACGCGGGAGCCTCAACGGCCGATCCCGGGGCCCCCGAACCGGGAGGGTAGCCCAGCCGCGGAAACCACGGAGCGGGCTGTCCACACCCCCACCGCGCAGGAGCCGGAACTTGCCCCCGGGCCGCTTGGGCCCAGCCGGCGGGTGTCGTCGGCGATCCGGACCGTGCCCAATGCCGTCACCCTGCTGCGGCTGCTGCTGGTGCCGGTGTGCGCCTGGCTCCTCGCCACCGGGCGCTACGGCTGGGGGCTGGTCCTGACGGCGCTGGTGGGCTCGACCGACTGGGTGGACGGGTGGCTGGCGCGGCGGTACGGGCAGGTGAGCCGCGTCGGGCAGCTGCTCGACCCCCTGGCCGACCGGCTGCTGATCGCCTCGGTGGCGATCGCGCTGGTGGTCAGCGGGGTGGTGCCGTGGCAGGCGGCGGTGCTGCTGGTCGCCCGCGACCTGTTCCTGCTGGCCGGGTGGCCGCTGCTCAAGCGGCGGGGGATCGAGCCCCCGGAGGTGATCGTGCTCGGCAAGGCGGCCACCCTGGTGTTGCTGTTCGCCCTGCCCGTGCTCACCCTGGGCGCGACCGGGCTGGCGGTGGCCGGCGTCGCCCACGTCCTGGGGCTCGCCGGGCTCTGGGTCGGGGTGGCCATGTACTACCTCGCCGGGGCGGTCTACGTCAGAATGGTGCTGGAACGGCTCGGCCAGCGGACGCGGGCCGGCTCCTAGCCGGTCGGCGGGAGCCGGGCCGCCAGCCGGTCGCGGGCCGGTCCGGGCGCCGGGCGCCGGCGACCCCAGACCCCGGCGAGGCGCCGTCACGGCTTGCGCCTATGCTGGGCGCCAAAGAGACAAGGATCCAAATCCCCATGGCGACAACTCTCGGGGGCCGCCGGTGAAGGCGGTGATCATGGCCGGCGGGGAGGGCACCCGCCTGCGCCCCCTCACCGCCAACCAGCCAAAGCCGATGCTCCCGGTCGGCAACCGCCCGATCATGGAGCACATCGTCCGGCACATCCGCGACCACGGCTTCAAGGACATCGTCGTCACCGTCCAGTTCCTGGCCAGCCAGGTCCGCAACTACTTCGGCGACGGCTCGGACATGGAGGTCGACCTGGCCTACGCCACCGAGCCCACCCCCCTGGGCACGGCCGGCAGCGTCCGCAACGCCGCCGAGATGCTCGGCGAGACCTTCGTGGTCATCTCCGGTGACGCCCTCACCGACATCGACCTCGAAGAGGCGGTGAGCTTCCACCGCCGTCGCGGCGCCCTGGCCACCGTGGTCCTCAAGCGCATGCCCAACCCGCTCGAGTTCGGCATCGTCATCGCCGGCGACGACGGCCGCATCGAGCGGTTCCTCGAGAAGCCCCAATGGGGCCAGGTCTTCTCCGACACCATCAACACCGGCATCTACGTGCTCGAACCCGAGATCTTCGAGCACATCCCCGAGGGCGAGGCGGCCGACTTCGCCGGCGACGTCTTCCCCCAGCTGCTCGACCAGGGGGCGCCGCTGTTCGGCTTCGTCGCCGACGGCTACTGGGAGGACGTCGGCAGCCTCGAGGCCTACCAGCGGGCCCACCAGGACATCCTCGACGGCCGGGTCAAGGTCGACGTGCGCGGGTTCCAGGTCCGGCCGGGCGTCTGGCTGGGGGAGGGGGCCGAGCTGGACCCGGACGCGGTCCTGACCGCGCCGGTCCTGATCGGCGACTTCACCAAGGTCGAGGCCGGCGCCCGCCTGCGCGAGTACACCGTGGTCGGCTCCGGGGTG
>DASZON010000044.1:0-5704 GCA_035550755.1 Actinomycetota bacterium
CGACCGCGTCCGGGCCCTCGACGCACAGCGCCACCAGCGGGCCCGAGGTGATGAACGAGACCAGGTCGCCGAAGAACGGCTTGCCCTCGTGCTCGCCGTAGTGCTGCTTGGCCGTGGCCTCGTCCAGGGTCCGCAGCTCCATGGCGACCAGCCGGAACCCCTTGCGCTCCAGGCGGCCGACCACCTCGCCGACCAGGCCGCGTTCCACGGCGTCGGGCTTACACAGGACCAGGGTGCGTTCGACGGCCACGAGCGATCCTCCAGAGGCTGGGGGCTCGGGGGCTCAAGGAGCGAAGCGGTAGCCCCCGAACGGCGGGGAAGGTCAGGGGATTCTACTCACGCCGGGCCGGTGCCAAGCAGCAGGTCGCGGGCCTCCCCCACCGTGTACAGGGAGCCGGTGACCACGACCGCCTCGGTCTCGCCGGCGCTGTCGAGGGCCTGGCGGACGGCGGTGGGCACGTCGGGGGCGACCTCGGCGTGAAGGCCGAGGGCCTCGGCCTCCTTGCGGAGCCGCTCGGCCGGGGCGGCCCGGGGGCTGCGGTTGGTGGTGACGACCAGCCGGCCGGTCGCCGGGGCCAGTTCTTTCAGAATTCCTCGGATGTCCTTGTCGACCAGGCAGGCCACCACCAGGGTACGGCGGTCGACCACGAACTCCGTCAGCAGGGCGTCCGCCAGGGCGCGGGCCCCGGCCGGGTTGTGGGCGCCGTCCAGCAGCACCAGCGGCTGGCGGGACACGACCTCCAGGCGGCCCGGGGAGGTGACGGCCGCGAACCCGGCCCGCACCGTGTCCAGGTCGAGCGCCCGCCGCCCGGCGGCGGGGGCGTCGGTCCCGGGCCCCCACGCCCCTTCGTGGGCGCCGAGGAACGCCTCGACCGCGACCAGGGCCACCACCGCGTTGTCGGCCTGGTGGCGGCCGTGCAGCGGCACCAGCACGTCGGGGACCACCCCGCCAGGGGTGCGCAGGTCGAGGAGCTGGCCGCCGACGGCCTGGCGGCGCCGCTCGACCCCGAAGTCGCGCCCGGCGAGCAGCAGGCGGGCGTCCATCTCGGCCGCCCGCCGGGCGACGACCTTGAGCACGTCGTCGTCCTGGGCCTGGCTGACCACGGTGGCGCCGGGCTTGATGATGCCGGCCTTCTCCGCCGCCACCTGGGCCGGGGTGTCGCCCAGCTCGGGGTGGTCGAGGGCGACCCGGTTGACCACCGCCACCTCCCCGTTGACCAGGTTGGTGGCGTCCCAGGTGCCGCCCATGCCGACCTCGACCACCTGGGCGTCCACCGGCAGCTCGGCGAACCAGGTGAAGGCCAGGATGGTCAGGGCCTCGTAGAAGGTCACCGGCTGGTCCGCGGTCCGGTCGACCTCGGCCAGGAACGGCTCCAGGTACGCCCAGGTGTCGGCGAACTCCTCGCGGGAGATGGGCCGGGTCGCCACGGCGACCCGCTCGCGTACGTCCTGGAGATGCGGGCTGGTGTAGACCCCGGCCCCGACCCCGAAGGCGGCCAGCAGGGAGGCGATCATCCGGGCGGTCGTGGTCTTGCCGTTGGTGCCGGTCAGGTGCACGGCCGGGGCGGTCCGCTCGGGATGGTCGAGCAGCTCGGCCAGCCGCTGCATCCGGTCGAGGCTCGGCCCCATCCGGGTCGGCATCCGGGCGTAGAGGGCATCGACGGCGTCCTGGTAGTCCATGAGCGTCGAGTGTAGTGGTCGCCGGCACGACCCGGCCGTGGGCCCGTCAGGGGCGCTCGTGGGCGAGCACGTCCTCGAGGAGCTGGTGGGCGGCCGGGCGGATCCGGTCGCTGGGGTCGAGCAGGCCCTCCAGGCGGCCGTCGGCCAGCAGCCGCTCCACGGCCCGGCCGGTGGCCAGCTTGCCGTAGGGCCAGGGCGCCAGGTCGTCCGGGAATGCCGCCGCCAGCGCCGCCAGCAGGTCGTCGACGGTCTCGGCCCCGCCCGCGCCCTTGGCCTCGACCTCGACCTCGAGCAGGCGGGCGGTGCCCGCCGGGAGCTGGTAGCCGACGTCGTCGACGGTCAGCTCGGCCACCGGGGGGGCGGCCTGGTCGTCGCCGTCGAGCACGTCGCGGGGGATGCGGGTGGTCTCTCGGGTCTGGGTCGGGCGCAGGCCGAGCCCGGCCAGGCCGGCCAGCGGCGCCCCCGCCCCGGCTCCGTCCGGCGCCTCGGGGAGGTCGACGCCGCGGCGCCGCAGCTCGTCCACGACCATCCCCAGGGCCGCGGCCGACCAGGGCGCCTCCAGCTCCAGGCGCTGGGCGGTGCGGCCGCTGCGGACCGCGTCGGCCTTGAGGGTGAGCAGGGGCGACCCGTCGAGCTCGCGGACCCGGAAGGCGACCCGGGCCGCGCCCACGGCGCCGTCGCCGGTGTCGAGGTAGGTGTCGCGGATCCGCTGGGCCGGCCGGTGCCGCAGCCGGAAGCGGCCGATCGCCTCCAGGCCGACCACCTTGGCGGCCGCCGCCTCCTGGTCGTCCGCCCGGACCAGCAGGACACCCTCGACCTCGTGCGGTCCCTCGCTCATGTGGTCGCCTCCTCGGGGGTGGCCAGCTCCACCGCCACCTCCAGGGTCGCCGGGTCGGGTCGCTCACGGTACTCGAACGCCGCCACCCGCCCGGCCGCGGCCAGGTCGGCCTCGGCCGCCCGGGCCGCCGCCAGCAGCTCCGCCGGGCCCGCCACGGTGGCCCGGCGGACGGGGGTGCGCAGCGGCAGCTTGGCCTGGCTCTTGGCCCGGCGGATGGCCGCGATGACCTGGCTGGCCGCCTCCAGGGGCCGCTGGTCGGCCCCGGCCGCGGCCGGCGCCGCCGGCGGCTCGGGCCAGCTGGCGAGGTGGACCGAGCCGTCCCGCCACCACGACCACACCTCCTCGCAGGCGTACGGGAGGTAGGGGGCGAGCAGGCGCACCTGGACGTCCAGGCCGGTCCGCAGGGCCGCCCGGGCCGAAGCCCCGCCGGGCTCCCCCGGCGGCCGGTAGGCCCGGTCCTTGACCAGCTCCAGGTACTGGTCGCAGAAGGCCCAGAAGAACCGCTCGACCCGCTCCAGGGCGGCGGTCCAGTCGGCCGCCTCCAGGGCGGCGGTGGCGTCGGCGGTGGCCGCGTCCAGGCCGGCCAGCACGGCCAGGTCGAGCGGAGCCCCCAGACCCCCGCCGGGGCCGTCCTCGGGCAGGCCGAGGATGAACCGGGCCGAGTTGAGCAGCTTGATGGCCAGGCGGCGCCCGACCCGCATCTGGCCCTCGTCGACCGCGGTGTCGGTGCCCGGCCGGCCGCCCGCGGCCCAGTAGCGCAGGGCGTCGGCCCCGTAGCGGTCGAACATGGCCGCCGGGGTGACCACGTTCCCCTTGGACTTGGACATCTTGCGCCGGTCGGGGTCGACCACCCAGCCGGAGATGGCCGCCCGCCTCCAGGGCAGCACGCCGTGCTCGAACTCGGACCGGACGATCGTGTAGAAGAGCCAGGTCCGGATGATCTCGTGGGCCTGGGGCCGCAGCTGCATGGGGAACACCCGGGCGAACCGGTCCGGGTCCTCCTCCCAGCCCCCGGCGATCTGGGGGGTGAGCGAGGAGGTGGCCCAGGTGTCGAGCACGTCGGGGTCGCCGGCGAAGCCGCCGGGCCGGCCCCGGTCGGCCGCCTGGTAGCCGTCGGGCACGTCGGTCGAGGGGTCGACGGGCAGGCGCCCGGCGGGCGGGACGATCGGGCGGTCGTGGTCGGCCTCGCCGTCGGCGCCGAGCGGGTACCACAGCGGGATCGGCACCCCGAAGAACCGCTGGCGGCTGACCAGCCAGTCGCTGTGCAGGCCGTTGACCCAGTGCTCGTAGCGGGCGCGCATGAACGGCGGCTGCCACTCGAGCTCGCGGCCCCGGGCCAGGTAGCGCTCGCGGTGGTCGAGCAGGCGGACGAACCACTGGCGGCTGGTCACGATCTCCAGGGGCCGGTCGCCGTGCTCGTAGAACTTGACCGGGTGGGTGATCGGCCGGGGCTCGCCGGCCAGGTCGCCGGACGCTCGCAGCAGCTCGACGGTCCTGGCCCTGGCGTCGGCGGTGGTCCGCCCGGCCAGCCCGGCCCAGGCCGGGCCGGCGGGCACGCCCGCTGGGGGGTCGGCCTGGAGGCGGCCGGCGCGGGTCACGACCGAGCGGACCGGCAGGCCCAGCTCCCGCCACCAGGTCACGTCGGTGAGGTCGCCGAAGGTGCAGATCATCGCCAGGCCGGTCCCCTTGCCGGGCTCGGCCAGCCGGTGGGCGACCACCGGCACCGGCACCCCGAACAGCGGCGTGGTCGCGGTCGTGCCGACCAGGCCCCGGTAGCGGTCGTCGTCGGGGTGGGCGACCAGGGCCACGCAGGCCGCCAGCAGCTCGGGCCGGGTCGTCTCGACCACCAGGTCCGGGCCGGCAGGTCCCTCGGCGCCGAACCGGACCCGGACCGCGACCCCGGGGACCTCGCGGTCCTCGATCTCGGCCTGGGCGACGGCGGTGCGGTAGGTCACGTCCCACAGGGTGGGCGCCTCGGCCTGGTAGGCCTCCCCCGCCGCCAGCAGGTGCAGGAACCCGCGCTGGGAGACCCGCCGGGCCCGCTCGCCGATGGTGGCGTACGCGAGCGTCCAGTCGACCGACAGCCCCAGCCGCCGCCACAGGTCCTCGAACGCCTGCTCGTCGGCGTCGGTCAGGCGCCGGCACAGCTCGACGAAGTTGGGCCGGGAGATCGGCTGCTTGCGCGGGCCCGGCCTGGCCGGCGGGGTGAAGCCGGGGTCGTGGGGCAGGGACGGGTCGCAGCGGACCCCGTAGACGTTCTCGACCCGGCGCTCGGTCGGCAGCCCGTTGTCGTCCCAGCCGACCGGGTAGAAGACCGACCGGCCCCGCATGCGCTGGAACCGGGCCAGGACGTCGGTGTGGCAGTAGGAGAAGACGTGGCCGACGTGGAGCACGCCGCTGACCGTGAGCGGCGGGAAGTCGATCGCGAACACGTCGCACCGGGGCCGCGCCGGGTCGAAGCGGTAGCTGCCGTCGGCCTCCCAGCGGGCGCCCCACTTGGCTTCGAGCCCGTCCAGCGACGGGCGCTCCGGGACCCTCATCGGGTGCCTCCTCAGCGCGTGCCGGAGAGCTCGACCTGCTGGGCCCTGACCTTGGCCAGGGCATCGTCGACCTCGGCCAGGCGCTCGCGGGCCTTGGCCACCACCGGGGGTGGGGCCTTCTCCAGGAAGGCGGGGTTGGCCAGCTTGGCCTCGGCCCGGGCCCGCTCGGCCCCGAGGGTGGCCAGCTCGCGCTCCAGCCGGGCCCGCTCCTCGTCCAGGTCGAGCAGCCCCTCCAGGGGAAGGTAGAGCTCGGCCCGGCCGGCCAGCAGCTTGGCGGTGGGGACGGCGGGCGCCGCCGGCTCGACCTCAACGGCCTCGAGGCGGGCCAGGCGGCGCAGGCTGTCGGCCTCGGCCCGGAACAGCGCGGCCTGATCCTCGTCGGCGGCGACCACGACCAGCCGGGGCCGGCTGGCCGTCGGGACCCGGTGCTCGGCCCGGAAGCGGCGCAGGGCGACGATCGCCTCCTGGAGGTCGGCCATGCCCGTCTCGGCCTCTGGGTCGAGGTCGGCGGGGCGCTCGACCGGCCAGGGACCGAGGGTGAGGGTCTCGACCCCGGTCAGGGCCCGGCCCAGCTCCTCGGTGACGAACGGCATCACCGGGTGGAGCAGCCGCAGGGTCACCTCCAGGGCGTAGGTCAGGGTGGCGG
>DASZON010000045.1:0-27215 GCA_035550755.1 Actinomycetota bacterium
GTCCTGACCGTGGGGACCGAGCTGCCCAACCCGCCGTTCGTGCTCGGCGACGACCTCGACCATCTCGAGGGCGGGTTCGAGGTCGACATGGTGAACGAGATCGCCCGGCGCCTCCGCATCCCCAAGGTCGAGTGGGTCGGGTTCCCGTTCACCAAGCTGGTCGCCGGGGCCCGCTGCCCCTGCGACTTCGCCGTCAACGGGGTGTCGATCCTGCCCGACCGCCGCCAGCGGGTCGACTTCTCCGCGCCCTACTTCACCGCCAACCAGGGGGTGCTGGTCCGCAAGGGCACGGCCGTGACCGGCATGGCCGACGCCCGCCGGCTCCACTTCGGCGTCCAGGAGGCCACCTCGGGCGCCGCCTACCTGGACAAGGTCCTCAAGCCGATGCGGCCGCCGGCGACCTTCGGGTCGACCACAGCCGCCTTCATGGCCCTGCGGGCCGGCCGGGTCGACGCCGTCATGTCCGACGTCCCGATCGTGGTCGACGCCGCCCACCGCTACCCTGGGCTGACCGTCGCCGGCCAGTTCAAGACCGACGAGCAGTACGGGGCCGTCCTGGCCAAGGGCTCTGCGAACACCCAGCCCCTGTCGGAGGTGATCGACCAGCTCCGGACCGACGGCGTGCTCGACGAGCTGTTCCAGAAGTACTTCCCGGAGCAGGTGAACATCCCGTCGCTCGGCTGACACCGGGCCGGACACCACCCAGGAGCGGCCATGCTGACCATCCGGCGCGACAAGGAGATCCACCGCGAGGAGGGCGGCTGGTTCAGCGCCCGCTGGCACTTCTCGTTCGACCACTACCGCGACCCGGCCAACGACGGCTTCGGGGCCATGCGGGTGTTCAACGACGACCGGCTGATCGCGGGGGCGGTCTGGCCCATGCATCCCCACCGGGACGTCGAGGGCCTGACCTACGTGGTCGAGGGGCTGTTCCGGCACGAGGACTCGGTCGGCGGGGCGCCCGGGCCGCTGCCCGCCGGGGCGGTCCAGCGGATGACCCTCGGGTCGGGGGCGCTCCACTCGGAGCAGAACGCCTCCGAGGACGAGCCGATGCGGTTCATCCAGATCTGGATCCTGCCCGACACCCCCGACCTGCCACCCGAGGTCGAGCAGAGGGTGTTCACCCGCGACGACCGGGCCGGGCGGCTGCTGCGGGTCATGGGCCCCGAGGGCGGTGAGGTCGTCCGCGTCCACCAGGACGCCAGCGTGCACGTGGCCTCCCTGGATGCCGGCGACCGGGTCGAGCACCCCATCGGCCCCGGCCGCGGCGCCTATGTGTACCTGATCGGCGGGGCGGCCCGCTTCGACGGCGAGGCGGTCACCGGAGGGGACGCGGCCAAGGTGACCGGCCAGCCGTCGCTGGCCATCGCCGCCGACGGGCCCAGCGAGCTCATCCTGGTCGACGTGCCGCTCCAGTTCCGCCCGGTCGGCATCTGGGCGGGCGGTCGTGCCTGACCATGGCCGGCCGGTCGCCTTCGGCTGGTTCCTGGTCCCCGACGCCGCCGACCCGGCGGCCCTGGTCGACCAGGCCCGCCGGGTCGAGCGGGCCGGCTTCGACCTGATCGGCATCCAGGACCACCCCTACCAGCGCCGCTACCTCGACACCTTCAGCCTGCTGGCCGCCCTGGCCACCGCCACCGAGCGGGTCGGGCTGTTCCCGGACGTGGCCAACCTGCCCCTGCGCCACCCGGCCATGCTGGCCAAGGCGGCCGCCTCCATCGACCGGCTCTCGGGGGGCCGGTTCGAGCTCGGGCTGGGGGCGGGGGCGTTCTGGGACGCGGTGGTCGCCATGGGCGGCCCCCGCCGTGCCCCCGGGGAGGCCGTGGAGGCCCTGGAGGAGGCTGTCGCCCTGGTCCGGCTGCTCTGGAGCGACC
Organism: Actinomycetota bacterium; assembly: GCA_035550755.1. Taxonomy (GTDB): domain Bacteria; phylum Actinomycetota; class CALGFH01; order CALGFH01; family CALGFH01; genus CALGFH01. The sequence goes on from DASZON010000045.1 coordinate 1,875, forward strand.
AGCGGTCGGTGCGTTTCGATGGCCGCCACTACCAGGTGGCCGGGGTCAAACCGGGGCCGGCGCCGGCCCACCCGGTCGGGATCTGGCTCGGGGCCCTGGGGCCGCGGATGCTGGAGGTGACCGGCCGGCTCGGCGACGGCTGGGTGCCGTCCTCCAGCTACCTGCCCCCCGAGCGGCTGCCGGCCGCCCAGGCCCGGATCGACGACGCGGCCGCCGCCGCCGGCCGCGACCCGGCGGCCGTGCGGCGCCTCTACAACATCTCCGGCCGTGTCGGCCCCGGCGGCGGCGGGTTTCTGGACGGCCCGGCCGGCCAGTGGGTCGAGCAGCTGCTGCCGCTGGTCACCGAGACCGGGATGGACACCTTCGTGCTGTGGCCGGCCGAGGAGCCCGACCGCCAGCTGGAGCGGTTCGCGGCCGAGGTCGCCCCGGCCCTGCGCGAGGCCGTGGCCACCCTCCGTGGCCGCGGTTGAGGCAGACTACCGGGGTCCGTCCCCGAACCCACCCCAGGAGGGTCCCTTGCAGGGCGACCCGCGCATCCTCGAGCTCCTCAACCAGCACCTGACCTTCGAGCTGACCGCCGTCAACCAGTACTTCCTCAACTCCCGGATGTGCGCCAACTGGGGCTACGAGCGCCTGGCCAAGCGGCACCGCGAGATCGCCATGGAGGAGATGCGCGACACCGAGGAGCTGATCGACCGCATCCTCTACCTGGACGGCCTCCCCAACCTGCAGCGCCTGGGCACGGTCCGGGTCGGCGAGACCCCGGTCGAGCAGATCCACCTCGCGGTCGAGCTGGAGCGGGCGGCCGTGCGCAACCTGGACGGGTACGTGGCCACCTGCGTCGAGGTCGGCGACCAGGGCACACGGGAGTTCCTGGCCGCGATGATCGCCGAGGAGGAGCGCCACGTCGACTGGTGGGAGACCCAGCTGGCCACCCTCGAGCAGCTCGGCGAGGCCCTGTACCTGGCCCAGCAGGTCCGCGACTAGCCGATCAGGCGACGGCGGCGGCCGGCTGCTCCCGCGGAGTGTGCTCGGAGAGCAGCTCCTGGATCAGCGGGCAGCAGCCGCCACAGGTGACGCCGGCACCACAGCGGCGCCCGACCTCGTCGAGGTCGCAGGCTCCGGCCGTGATCGCCTCGCGGATCTCCCCGTCGGTGACGGCCCGGCAATGGCACACGTACATCGGCCCCGATATTAGGCGCCCCTAAGTCGCGGGGCAAGGGGGTCGGCGTGGGGAGCGGAGGGTGTGGGCGGCGGCTAGCCGAGGTCGATGGCCTCGTTGGCCGACGAGGTGTGGAGGCCGGGACGGGGACCGCCGGCGAGCACGTAGACCACGTCGCCCACGGCCACCACCCCCAGGCCGTGGCGGGGGGTGGGCAGGGGCGGCAGGGACCGCCAGCGGCCGCTGCCGGTGTCCAGGGCCTCGGCCTCGGGGAAGGTGGCGGCGGCCTCGCCGCCCACCGCCACCACCTGGCCGCCGGCGGTGGCGGCGGCGGCCAGCCCGCCCCGGGCCGTCGGCAGGTCGGCCAGCCGGTCCCAGCGGCCGCTGCCCGGGTCGAAGGCCTCGGCCGCAGCCAGGTTGCTGCCGATCCCGCCCGTGCGGCCCCCGACCACATAGACCCGCCCGCCGGTGGCGGCCGCGCCCAGGTGCTCGCGCGGGGTCGGCAGCCCGGGGGCCACCGACCAGCGGTCGGTGGCCGGGTCGTACACCTGGGTGTCGGCGGCCAGCCCGCCCTCGACCACCCCGCCGACCAGGTACAGCCGCCCGTCCAGGGCGACCAGCCCGCCGGCCTGGCGGCCACGGGGCAGCGGCGCCAGCCGCCGCCAGCGGTCCCCGTCCAGGCGGGCCAGCTGGTCGCTGGGGCGGTGGCCGTCGTTGCCGCCGGCCACGTACAGCACCCCGTCGAGGGTGGCGGCCATGGCGTGGTTGACGGCCACCGGCAGGTCCGGCCCCCGCGACCAGCTGTCGGTGGCGGTGTCGTAGACCTCGGCCGTGGCCAGGGTCTTCCCGTCGGTGGCGTAGCCGCCGAGCACCCAGATGCGCCGGCCGAGGGCGGCCGCGGCCACCTCGGTCCGCTCCGAGGGCACCGGGGCCAGGCGCCGCCAGCCCGCTCCCCCACCCTCCGACGGCGTCACCGGCCGGAGCGGCGCGTCCGAGGGGGCCCGGTCCCGGACGCCGGTGCACCCCACCAGCAGCAGCGTCGCCGCCACCGCGGCCATCCGGAGCCTGCCCATGGCGCGCTACGCTAACGGCGTCCGCCCCGGGACGCCAGAGGAGGCAGTGCCCATGAGCATCGCAGCATCGGAGCAGGCGGTCGTCGACGCGGTGACGCCGCGGCTGTTCATCGGCGGCAACTGGCGCGAGGCCGGCGAGGGCGGCAGTTTCGCCGTCGAGGACCCGGCCACCGGCGAGGTGCTGTGCGAGGTCGCCGACGGCACCCCCTCCGACGGGATGGCCGCCCTGGACGCGGCCGTGGCCGCCCAGGCGGGCTGGGCCGCCCACCCACCCCGGGAGCGGGGCGAGATCCTGCGCCGGGCCTTCGAGGCCCTCAACGACCGGGCCGACGACCTGGCCCTGCTGATGACCCTGGAGATGGGCAAGCCCCTGGCCGAGTCCAAGGCCGAGATCACCTACGCGGCCGAGTTCTTCCGCTGGTTCGCCGAGGAGGCGGTCCGGATCGACGGCCGCTTCGGGGTCGCCCCCAACGGCAAGGGCCGCCTGCTGACCATGAAGCAGCCGGTCGGGCCGTGCGTGCTGATCACCCCCTGGAACTTCCCCATGGCCATGGGGACCCGCAAGATCGGCCCGGCGGTGGCCGCCGGCTGCACCATGGTCATCAAGCCGGCCGCCCTGACCCCGCTGTCCATGCTCGCCCTCGGGAAGATCCTGGAGGAGGCGGGGCTGCCCGCCGGGGTCTGCAACATCGTCACCACCAAGCGGTCCGGGGCGGTGATGGAGCCGCTGATCAAGGACGGCCGGGTCCGCAAGCTGTCGTTCACCGGCTCGACCGAGGTCGGCCGGACCCTGATCGCCCAGGCGGCCGACAACGTGCTCCGGGTGTCGATGGAGCTGGGCGGCAACGCCCCCTTCCTGATCTTCGACGACGCCGACCTGGACGCGGCCGTCGAGGGGGCGATGATCGCCAAGATGCGCAACATCGGCGAGGCCTGCACGGCCGCCAACCGCTTCCACGTGGCCGGCTCGGTGGCCGGGGCGTTCGCCGAGAAGCTGGCCGAGCGGATGGGGGCCATGAAGGTCGGCCGCGGCACCGAGGACGGCGTGCAGGTCGGCCCCCTGATCGACAAGAACGCCGTCGACAAGGTGTCCGAGCTGGTCTCAGACGCCCTCGACAAGGGCGCCAAGGCGGTGGTCGGGGCCCGGCCGGGCGACGGCCGCGGCTACTTCTACCAGCCGACCGTCCTGGCCGACGTCCCCGGAGACGCCCGGGTCCTCAAGGAGGAGATCTTCGGGCCGGTGGCCCCGGTGGCCAGCTTCGACGACGAGCAGGCGGCCGTCGACGCCGCCAACGACACCGAGTTCGGGCTGGTCGCCTACGTCTACACCCGCGACCTCAAGCGGGCCTTCCGGGTCGTGGAGGGGCTGGAGACGGGCATGGTCGGGCTCAACCAGGGGCTGGTGTCGAACCCGGCCGCCCCCTTCGGCGGGGTCAAGCAGTCCGGCTTCGGCCGCGAGGGCGGCCCCGAGGGCATCGCCGAGTACCTGGAGACCAAGTACGTCGCCATGAACCTCTGACCGGGTCGACGGCGGGCGCACGCGACAGCTCGCGGGAGGGCCGGATGGGGCGGTGGGCGGGGCGGCTGTGGGCGCTGCTGCTGGGAGCGCCGCTGGCCCTGGCCTTCCCCCGGCCCGGCTGGTGGTGGCTGGCCCTGGTCGGGCTCGTCCCGCTGCTGCTGCTGGCCATGGACGCCCCCTCGGGCCCCGAGGCCGGGGTCCGGGCCTGGCTCGGCGGCACCGGCTTCTTCCTGGCCGTCAACGCCTTCCTGTTCCCGGTGGTTGGCCCGTTCCTGGTCCCGCTGGCCATGCTGCTCGGCGTGACCTGGCTGCCCGTGGGGTGGCTGACCCGGTCCCTGCTCGGCGGCCCGGCCGACCGCGACCCGGGTGCGTCCGACCGCGACCCGGGTGCGTCCGACCGCGACCCGCCGGTGCCGGGGGCCCCAACCGGGAGGGTAGCCCAACCGCGGGAAGCGGGGGCCGGCGTGTCCACAGGGCCGACACCGGCCCGGCCTGGGCCCACACCGGGGCGGTTGGGGGCGGCCCTGGTGCTGGTGCCGGCGGGGTTCGTGGTTGGCGAGGCGGTGCGGTCCTGGGACGCGCTTGGCGGGCCCTGGGGGCTGCTCGGGGCCAGCCAGTGGAACGCGCCGGTGCTGCTGTCGCTGGCCGCCCTCGGCGGCGTCTGGGCGGTCAGCTTCCTACTGGTGGCCGTCAACCTGGCCGTGGCCGCCGCCGTCCGGGCACCGACGCCCGGGCCGACCCGGGCGCTGGCCGCGGCCGTTGCCGCCGCCCTCCCCCTGGCCGTGGCCGGGTTCTGGGCGTGGCGGCCGCCGCCGGCCCCGGCCGGGACGGCCCGGGTGGCGTTCGTCCAGCCGGGGGTGGTCGGGCCGGTCGAGGAGCGGTTCCGGGCCAGCGAGCGGCTCAGCCGCTCCCTGCCCGCCGGCGTCCGCCCCGACCTGCTCGCCTGGGGCGAGAGCAGCGTGGGCCGCGACCCGTCGGCCAACCCCGGCGACGTCGCCCGCCTGGCCGCCACCGCCCGGGCGGCTGGCGCCCCGGTGCTCGCGGGGGTGGACGCCGTGCGGGCCGGCGAGGGCGGCGGCATCTACAAGAGCGCCCTGCTGGTCGGCCCGGACGGGGTGCTGGGCAGCTACGACAAGATGCGGCTGGTGCCGTTCGGGGAGTACGTGCCCCTGCGCCCGCTGCTCGGCTGGGTGACCCGGTTCACCGACGCCGCCAAGGTCGACCGCCACCGCGGCACCCACCTGGCCGTGCTCGACGCCGGCGGGCTGGCCGTCGGCCCACTGATCTGCTTCGAGTCGGCCTTCCCCGACCTGGCCCGGAACCTTGCCGGCAGCGGGGCCGAGGTGATCGTCGTCCAGACCGCCGACACCACCTTCCAGGGCAGCTGGGGCCTGGACCAGCACGCCAGCCTGTCGGCGGTCCGGGCGGTGGAGTCGGGCCGCCCGGTCGTCCAGGCCGCCATCAGCGGCACCTCGGCCGCCTTCGACGCCCGCGGCCGCCGCCTCGCCTGGGCGCCGGCGCCCTTCCGGGGCGCGGCCGTGGTGACCCTGCCCCTGACCGTCGAGCGGACCCCCTATGTCCGGGTCGGCGACGTCGTCCCCCTGGCCTGCGGGCTCGCCCTGGTCGTGGGGGCGGCGGTGGCCGCCGTCCGGCGCCGCCGGGGCGGGGTCAGCCCCGGCGATAGCGGGCGTCGAACAGGCAGTACGCCCCGAAGGTTGCCAGCCCGGCCGCGACCATGAGCAGCAGGACCGTCCCGTAGGCCTGGCCGGCCAGGGTCTTCACGGCGGTGTCCATACCGGTCGCCTTCTCCGGGTGGTAGGTCACGGCCGCGTAGACGATCAGCAGCCCCACGGTCCCGTAGGCGAACCCCAGGCCCGGCCAGCCGACCTGGCCGAAGCGGATGGCGGCGTCGCGGGCATGGGGCTCGGCCCCGGTCAGGTCGAGGTCGTCGACGAAGGTCCTTGCCACGCCCCGGCGCACCAGGTAGATGGCGATGGCCACGATCCCGAGACCGATCAGGGCCACCAGCAGCTCGCCGGCCGGCCAGTCGAAGGCCTTGTCGACGAAGGCCGCCTTCTCCTCCTTGGAGTTGCCCTTCTTGCCCGAGGCGACCTTGAAGGAGCTGAACGCCAGCGCCCCCGCGACGCCGGCCTCGCCCAGGCTGACCAGGCGCTGGATGGTGCGCCGGCGGGCCGGGCGCCGGTAGCCGTGGCCCCAGACGGCCTCGGCGAGCTGCCAGACGGCCAGGGCGACCAGACCGGCGGTCAGCACCCAGAGGAGGAACCGCCCGCCGGGCTGCCCGGCGATCGTCTGCAGGGCCCCGGTCTTGTCGGCCTTGGCCCCGCCGCCCATGGCGACCCGGACGGCCAGGTAGGCTACCAGCACGTGGACGAGGCCGTAGGCGACCAGGCCGACCCGGCCGAGCAGCTTGACCGGCCGGCTCTCGGCCGCCTCGGCGGCCGTGCGCTCGGCCCGCCTGGCCGCGCCCATCTCAGGACCTCGCCGGGGACTCGGCGACGTGGTCGGCGGCGTGGCCGCCGCGCTCCCCCATGGGCTGCTCCGGGCCCTTGGTGGTGTCCCTGGCCGTCTGCAGCTCCATCTCGGTGTTGAGCTCGGCCCCGAACAGCACCACGTAGGCGGTCAGGAACAGCCAGAACATCAGGATGATGATCCCGGCCAGGGCCCCGTAGGTCTTGTTGTAGTTGCCGAAGGTGTTGGCGTAGACCGAGAAGCCGATCGAGGCCACGATCCACAGCACCGTGGCCGTCGCCGACCCCCAGCTCACCCAGGTCCATCTCGGCTCGTCGCGGTTGGGGGCGTAGCGGTAGAGCACGGCCAGGCCGGAGATCACCAGCGCGGCCAGGATCAGGAAGCGGACGATGCCGAGGACCCACTGGAGCGCCGCCGGCAGGTCGTTGGCGATCGGCGGGAACCCGGCGATCGCCAACCCGGCCACCGCCAGCAGCGCCATCGCGCCCAGGGTGAGCACGATGGACATGCCCCGCAGCTTGGCGAACTTGCGCGTCTCGGTCTCGTCATAGGCCAGGTTGACCCCGGTGATCAGAGCCTTCATGCCGCTGGAGGCGCTCCACAGGGCGGTCAGGATCCCGACGACGGTGGCGAACCCCAGGGCGCCGCCGGCGCCGCTGGTGATCTGCTGGATCTGGGTGCCGATGATCTTGGCCGTCTCGGGCGAGAGCATCTGGGTCAGCTTGTCGATCTGGTCGCGGACGTCCTGGGGGTCGGCGACCAGCCCGTAGATGGAGACGCCGGCGATGATCGCCGGGAACAGCGACAGCAGGGTGTAGAAGGCGACCCCGGCGGCCAGCAGCGGGATCTGGTCCTGCTTGGCCTCCTTCATGGTCCGCTTGGCGATGTCCAGCCAGCCTCTGGCCGGGATCTGCTGGGGGGTCTCGGCGCCGCGGCCGCGGCCGTTGCCGGCCACGGCCCGCGGGTCGGTCTCGTGGCCGGCCGGCGGCCCGCCGCCGGCGGCCGCGCCCAGCCCGCCCGGCGCCTCCCGGCCGCCCGGCGCCTCCCGGCCGCCCGGCCCGCCGGCGCCGCCCTGGCCCCCGCCGGCGGTCTTGCGGCCGACGAACACGGCGGTGGCCAGCATGCCGACCCGCATGGTGGAACGGGTCATCCGCCGGGCGATCCCCGGGCGCTTCCTGGCCTTCCTCGCCGCCTTGGCCACCGGCTTCTCCCCCTTGATGATCTGCGTGAGCTGTTGCGTTACTCTGCCCGCAGGACGCCGAACTAACCCATCAGACGCTGGGGGTGCACCCGACATGGCCGCACCAATCCGACGTATCGGGGTGCTCACCAGCGGTGGCGACGCACCGGGGCTCAACGCTGTCATCCGCGCGGTGGTCCGCTCGGCCGAGGTCGACCACGGCTGGTCGGTGCTCGGCGTCCAGCACGGCTTCGAGGGGCTGATCGGCAAGCCGAGCACCCGGCCGCTCGACTCGTCGGCGGTCAGCGGGCTGCTGCACCAGGGCGGGACCATCCTCGGCTCGACCAACAAGGGCCACTTCTCGACCATGCAGGTCGACGGCGAGTGGATCCGCGACCCGGGCCCCTACAAGGACCTGGCCGCCAACACCAAGCGGCTGGGCATCGACGCCCTGGTGGTGATCGGCGGCGAGGGTAGCCAGGGCATCGCCAGCGAGCTGTCGCACTACGGGGTCCGGGCCGTCGGGGTGCCCAAGACGATCGACAACGACCTGTGGGGCTGCGACCGCACCTTCGGGTTCGACACCGCCCTGACCGTCGCCACCGAGGCCCTCGACCGGCTCCACACCACCGCGGCCAGCCACGACCGGGTGATGGTGCTGGAGGTGATGGGCCGCGACGCCGGCTGGATCGCGCTCCATTCCGGCCTCGGCGGCGGCGCCGACGTGATCCTCATCCCCGAGATCCCCTTCACCGTCGAGGCGGTCGCCTCCAAGATCCTGACCCGCGAGTTCCGCGGCTCCACCTTCTCGATCGTGATCTGCTCCGAGGGAGCGGTGGAGCGCGGCGGCGACCAGGTCTACCAGGAGACCACCGGCACCCTGGGCGGCATCGGCGCCCACGTCGCCACCCAGGTCGGCAAGGTGACCGGCAAGGACGCCCGGGTGGTGGTGCTCGGCCACGTGCAGCGCGGCGGCCAGCCGACTCCCTACGACCGGATCCTGGCCACCCGCTTCGGGGCGGCCGCGGTCCGGGTCCTGGCCGAGGGCCGCTACGGCGAGGTGGTGGTCAGCCGGGGCGCCGAGATCGCCACCGTGCCCATGGCCGACACCGCCGGCAAGGTCAACACCGTGCCGGTCGACCACGAGATGATCCGCACCGCTCGCGGCCTCGGCATCGGCTTCGGGGACGAGGAGGACATCGACCTCGCCCCCGAGCCGCTGGACTGAGCCCGCCGGCCGCCCGGCGGGCGGCGCTCAGGCGCCGCGGAGCTTCGCCCGGGTCGCCTCCACGTCCATGCCGTGCAGCCGCAGCAGGTTCTCGCCCAGGATCTTGCGCTTGGCCTGCTCGGTGAGCTGCGGGTAGCCGTACCCCTCGACCAGGTCCTGGGGGATCTCGAAGTTCCAGAAGGCGTCGAGGGCCCACTGCGGCTGCCAGATGGGCGCCTCGCTGCCGTAGACGATCTTGTCCTCCCCGCACCAGAACAGCAGCTTGCCCAGGACCTCGGCGAACTGCCGGGGCGCCCGGACGACGAAGTTGATGGTGGCCGCGATCGACGCGTACAGGTTCGGGTGGCGGATCAGCTGCCAGCAGACCTCGTCGATGAACGGCAGCCCGACGTGGAAGATGACAAAGTTGATGTCGGGGAAGTTGGCCGCCGCCCCGTCCATGTCCCAGGTCTGGGTGGCCTCGATCGGCTGCGGGCCGAGGGGCACGCCCTTGTGCACCCCGATCAGGTTGACCCCCAGTTCCTGGGCCTTCTCGAACACCGGGAAGGCGACCCGGGGGTCGTCCATGCGCCAGGGGAACGGCGACCCGAAGTCGTAGCGGACGTTGTAGAACTTGAACGCCTTGGCCCCGAACTCGCCGACCTGGCGCTCCATCAGGTCCAGGGCCCGCCGGCCCTCCAGCGGGTTGACCGACCCCCAGAACATCGTCCGCTCGGGGCGGCGGGCGGCCAGCTCGGCGCACTCCTCCCAGGGCGAGAGGCCGTCGCGGAACAGGTCGGTGAGGGGCAGCGGCATGGCGCAGAGCATGTCGGTGGTGCTCTGCTCGTAGACCATCTCGTCGATCTCGTCGACGGTCCACTGGCGCAGGAACTCCTCGGCGGACAGGTGCGGCTCGCCGTCGGGGGTGAGGGCGTTGTGGAAGGCGTACAGGTGGTTGTTGAACATCTCCCCCGCCGGCCCCAGGGCGTTCTTCTTCTCGAAGTTGAAGACGTGGGCCACGCCGTCGAACACGATCGCGTCGTCGCCGATCATCGGCCAACCTCCTTGGGGTTGGGCAGGAAGCGCAATGTGCGCCGGGCCTTGTCGGAGAGCCGGTCGGTCGTCCAGGGCTCGTCCCAGACGATCTCGACCGTGGAGCCGGCCATGCCCGGCACGGAGGCCACCCGCTCGGTGATCTCCCCGACCAGGTTGGCCGCGAACGGGCACCAGCCGGTGGTCAGCAGCAGCTCCACCCGGGGCCGCTCGCCGTCCAGGTCGACCCGCCGGACCAGGCCCATGTCGACCACCGACAGGCCCTTCTCCTGGCAGCAGGGGTCGTACACGGAGGCCAGGGCCTCCATGACGGCGGCGGTGCGGACATCGGCCATCTCCACCTCCGGACGTCGGCGTCCCGGCCCTCCAACCTTGGTCCGCTCGCCCCCCGGTCGTCAACCGGCCGGCGTAGGATCGGCGCCATGCCCCGATTCGACCCGGCGATGCCGCTCGTCCACCCCCTGCCCGACCCCGGGCGGGTCGAGGTCCGCGCCGGCCTGGGCTACGCCGGCTTCGGCGGCCGCACCCTGGCCATGGACGTGTACCTGCCCGCCGGGCGGGACCCGGGGGCGCGGCTCCCGGCGGTGCTGCTGGTCCACGGCGAGGCCCCGCCGGCGCTGCTGCGCGGGGTGCTGGGCTGGGGCCAGTACCAGGGCTGGGGGCGGCTGCTGGCCGGCGAGGGCCTGGCCGGGGTCGCCTTCGAGCACGCGGCCGTGGCCGAGGCCGGCTACGAGGCGGTGGTGGCCCAGGTCGGGGCGGCCGTGGCCGCCGTCCGGGACCGCGCCGGCGAGCTCGGCCTCGACCCCGGGCGGCTGGCGCTGGCCGGGTTCTCGGCCGGGGTGCCGCTGACCGCCGCCGCCCTCGCCGGGCCGGCCGCCGGGGTCCGCTGCGCCGCCCTCTGCTACGGCCCCCCCGGCGACCTCGAGCCCCGGCCCGAGCTGCCGCCGCTGCTGGTCGTCCGGGCCGGCCTCGACGACCCGGACCTGAACGCCGGCATCGACGCCTTCGTGGCCGCCGCCGCCAGCCGCGGCCTGCCGGTCGAGCTGGTCGAGGTCTCCGACGGCCACCACGCCTTCGACCTCCTCGACGACACCGACGCCTCCCGGGCCGCCATCCGGCGGGTGCTGGCGTTCCTGCGCGAGCGGCTCGGCACCTGACCGTCACCGGCCGCCGGTAGGCTGGCCGGGTGCTGATGCGACGGGAGGGAACGTGACGATCGAACGCGAGTGGACCCGCCGGCTGGCCTGGGAAGGGGTCCTGAACGCCCGCGACCTCGGCGGGTACCCGGCGGCGGGCGGGCGCGAGACCCGGTGGGGGGCGGTGGTCCGCTCCGACAGCCTTGGCGACCTGACCGCGGCCGGGCAGGCCGCCCTAGCCGGCTACGGGGTCCGGACCATCGTCGACCTGCGCCTGGCCGACGAGATCGCCCGCCACCCCAACCCGTTCGCCGAGCCCGGCGACCACGGGGTCGCCTACACCAACGTGTCGGTGATCGACCCGGCCGCCGGGTTCCCGCCCGACACCTCCACCCTGGCCGAGAACTACCTGTGGATGCTGGACCGCTACCGCGGGTTCGTGGCCGAGGCCATGGGCGCCGTGGCCGGCGCCCCCGAGGGCGGGGTGCTGATCCACTGCGCCGCCGGCAAGGACCGCACCGGGCTGATCTCGGCCCTGCTGCTGGGGCTGGTGGGGGTCCCGGCCGGGACGATCGCCGCCGACTACGCCATGACCGCCGAGCTGCTGCGGCCCCGGGACGAGGCCTGGCTGGCCGCCGCCCCGCCCGAGCAGCGGGCCGAGCGCGAGGCCATGCTGGCCCGCTACGCCCCCAGGGCCGAGGTCATGCTGGACGTGCTCGCCGGGCTGGAGCGGCGCCACGGCGGGGTCGAGGGCTACCTGCTGGAGGCGGGCGTCCTCCGGGGCGACCTGGAGCGGCTGCGGGAACGGCTGCTCCCCGCCGCCGAGCCCCCGGGGCGTTGACAACCGGGGCGGTGCTCGGGCACCGTGCCAGGAGATGCAACCACTGCGGCTGACCAGGAACCGCGCCCTCGACCACGGGCGCGTGGTGTCCTGCGCCTGTCGCCGGGCCCGCCGGTCGGGTCGGGCGCGCCAGGTCGCCGCGACCAGCTGACCGGCCGGGCCGCTCCCCCACCGGCTCCGCGCCTCAGGATGGTTGCCGAATGTCCTCCACCACGCTGCGTCCCCGCCCCACCGCCGATCCCTACGCCGACACCGACGTGGTCGACGCCCGCGCCCCCCGGTTCCTCCAGGCCACCGTCGGCACCGGGGCCGTGGTGGCCCTGGCCACCGGCTGGTGGTGGCTGTACGGGCTGCTCGCCCTCCAGCTGATCCTCGGCCTGCGCTTCGGCCGCCGCTGGTGCCTGCCCTGTGTCGCCTACTTCCGCTTCGTCCAGCCCCGCGTCGGCGAGGGCCGGGTCGAGGACGCCCGCCCGGTCCGCTTCGCCAACCTGGTCGGGGCCAGCGTCCTGACCCTGGCCTTCGCCACCTCCCTGGCCGGCCTGACCGGCGCCGGGCGGGCCCTCGGGGCCCTGGTCGCCGTCCTGGCCCTGACCGCCGCCACCACCGGGCTGTGCGCCGGCTGCGAGCTGTACAAGCTCGGGGCGCGGCTGCGCGGGATCCGCCCCGGGGCAGTGGGCGCCCTCGACCTGGCCGCCCTCGGCGCCGCCCCCGGCCGGGCGGCCGTGGTCCAGGTGTCTGACGTCACCGTGGTGCAGTTCACTCATCCCCTCTGCGGTGACTGCCACGAGCTGGAGCAGCGCCTGGCCGCCGGCAAGCGCCCGCTGGTCCTGGTCGATGTCTCGCGTCGCCCCGACTTGGCCCGCCGCTACCACGTCACGCTGGTGCCCACCGCCTTCGCGGTCGCCGCCGACGGCCGCGTGCTGGAACGCCTCGCCTAGCGTGGCTACGGGCTTCACCACGAGGTAGCGAGGCGGTCGGTTCCAGGCGTCGACCGGACCGTAGACTCCCTCTCCTGACCGTCGACCCTCGCGGCCCAGTTTGAGCCAATTCTCTCGCGCCGATTGAACGAGACTGGGGCTGTCGTCAAGGTCGATTGTCGAACACGTGTTCGATACAATGGGGGCGACGGGACATCAAGGAGCCGGAGCCTAGTAGCGCCGGGACTCAGATGAGACTCACTGTCCAGGTTCAGTTGCTCGCCGACGCCGACCAGCGAGCGGCGCTCCAGGCAACCCTCGCGCTGACCAACCAAGCGGCCAACCTCGGCTCCGAGATCGCCTGGCAGCGGGGCGCCTTCCGCACCTACGACCTCCAGCAGCTGGCCTACGGTCAGATTCGCGCGCTCGGCCTATCCGCCCAGCCGGCAGTGCGGGTCATCAAGAAGGTCGCCGACGCCTACAAGCTGGACCGCCGCACCAAGCGCACCTTCCGCGCCGACGCCGCCCAGCCCTACGACGACCGCTGCCTGTCCTGGCAGCCCGACCAGCAGACCGTCAGCATCTGGACGGTCGCCGGCCGCCTTAAGGGCATTCGGTTCGCCGTCGGCGAGCAGCAGCGCAAGCTGCTGGCCCACCGCAAGGGTGAATCGGACCTCGTACACCGGAACGGCAAGCTCTACCTGTACGCCACTTGCGAGGTTCCTGAGGCGTCTGTGGTTGCTCCGAACGGTTTCGTCGGCGTCGACCTCGGCATTGTCAACGTCGCAACAACCTCCGATGGCACCCGCTATGCCGGCAAGCACCTCAACCGCATCCGCCACCGCAACCAGCGGCTACGTGCCAAACTCCAGCACAAGGGCACCAAGTCAGCTAAGCGGTTGCTCAAGCAGCGGTGCCGCAAGGAGGCCCGCTTCGCCGCCGACACCAACCACGTTATCTCCAAGCGGATCGTGGCCGAGGCTGAACGCACCGGCCGTGGCATCGCCCTGGAAGATCTCCAAGGGCTCCGCGGCCGGGTCCGGCTCTGCAAGTCCCAGCGGGCCACACTGCACACCTGGTCGTTCCACCAACTCGGCTCCTTTATCGCCTACAAGGCGCTAAGGGCCGGAGTCGTGGTCATCCACGTGAACCCCGGCGCATACCTCGCAGAGCTGCTCCGGCTGTGGGCATGTCGACCGGGCCAACCGCCAGGACCAAGCTACCTTCCGCTGCCGGTCGTGCGGCTTCGCTGGGCACGGCGACTGGAACGCAGCCCGCAACATCGCCGAGCGCGGTGGTGCGGGCTGGGCTGCCGCCAACCAGCCGCACGCGGACGGGCGACTTGTCGCCCGAGTTGCGAGCCGTTGAGCAGTTGGCCCACCCGCTGTGCTGCGCCCGAAACGATGTGGCCCGGTCCCGGCTCCCTTCCGGGTCGCGGCGACGGGACCGTGGCTAGAGCGCGCTGGCTTGACCGGCCAGCGGGTTGGGCCACTCATGGTACGGCAGCAGGTCGATGAGCTTGACGATCTTGTCCCGGCCGAGGATGACCGCCGTCTCCAGGTTGTCGTCGTTGATGTCGCGCATGAACTGACGGCAGTAGCCGCAGGGAGCCAGGACCTGGAGCTGGCCATCGGGGTCGATGGCCTGGTCTTCCTGCCATACGGCCACGATCGTCTGGATGGTGTACTCGCCAGCCGTGATCATGGCCGCGATGGCGCTGCGTTCGGCACACAGGCCCCAGCCGGCGGTGTCGACACAGACGCCGGTGTAGACGTTTCCCTGGTCGGTGAGCAGCGCGGCTCCGACGTCGCCATGCAGTCGTCCGTTGATGGTCCTACGGCACAGGACGCTCTGGGCCTTGGCGATGAGGTCATCGTTGGTCATGTTTCCATCCTGGTCAGCAGGTGCAGGTAGCCGTAGCCGTCGCCCGGGCTGTCGTCGCGGGCCACCACTTCCAGGCCGGCCTCCTGAAGCCAGGCGGCCACCTGGTCGCGGGAGGGGTAGTAGTGGTAGCCCTCCCGTGACTCCTCGCCCCGGACCACCGGCAGGCCCTGGGCGGCGGCCTCGGCGTAGACCGCGTCCAGCTCCTGGTCGTCGACCTCCTCGACGGTCAGGTACAGGTGCCCGCCGGGGCGCAGGGCCCGGCGCAGGTTGGCCACCACCCGCGGCCAGTCCTCGGGCGGGATGTTCTCCATGGCGTCGACGCACATGACGGCGTCGAACTCGCCGTCGAAGGCCAGCTCCTGGAGGCCGACCCGCTCCAGCGGGACCGCGGGGAACCGGGCCCGGGCCCGGGCCCGCATCCCGGTCGACTGGTCGGTGCCGACGACCCGGCGGCCGGCGCCGGTGACCATCGCGAAGTACTTGCCGGTGCCGCAGGCCGCGTCCAGGACGGTGCCCCCGGCCGGCACGCGCTCCACCAGGTCGGCTACGAAGCGGCGGTGGACCTCGCCGATCTCCCCGTACTGCTCGTCGTAGGTGAAGGCATGGATCTGGTCGTGGCGCTCCTCGGCCGTCTGGCGCCGCTCGGCCAGCCACTGCTGGCGGTCCATGGTCACTCCTCTCGCGCACTCGTCGCGCCGCCCCCGGACCAGGACAGGGTCGTCACCCGGCGCGGCTGGCCGCTGACCCAGACCCCGCCGACCTGGTGGGTCCCCTCCGCCAGCAGGGCCTCGGCGACCTCGCCATCCCGGGACGCCGGCAGGCACAGCCGCCGCCGGGTGAAGGCGACCAGCTCGTCGAAGTCGTCGAAGCCGTGCCGGTCCGGTCGCTCCCAGTCGGTCCGGTCCACCGCCAGGCCGAGGGACCGGAGGGCGGCCACGGCGTCGCCGGCCCCCGGGCCGTCCGGGCGCTCCAGGTCCCAGAACCGCCGCCACAGCGGGGCCAGGGCGACCAGCGGGTGCCGGTCGGTCAGCTCGCAGACCACCCGGCGGCGGGCGTGGCCGGTCAGGGCGGCGGCGAACGGGGCCAGGTCGGCCACGTTGTAGAGCACGTGGTGGCAGACGACCACGTCGGCCGGCCCGACCCGCGCGGCCACCTCCGGCCAGCGGCCCTGGACCCCCTCGGCGTCGACCCCGGCCGCCCCCGCGGCGGCCAGGAACGCGGCCAGCATCTCGGGCAGCTCGTCCACCCCGACCAGCCGGCTGGCCGTCCCGGCCAGGGGCAGGCTGGCCGCCCCGGCGCCGGCCCCCACGTCGAGCACGATCCCGCCGGCGGGGAGGTGGCGGGCCGCCTCGGTGGTCGACGGGGTCGGCCCACCCGAGCTGTGGCGGTGGGCCCGCGACCGGAACAGCCCCACCGGGAACCCCCACGGCGACTCGGGCGCCGCGGCCAGGATCTCGGGAGGGACGACCCAGCCGTCCAGCTGGTCCCGCCACCGCGCCAGGGCGCCGCCTGCCTGCCCGTCCATGGCGGCAGGCTACCGCGCCCGGCGGCCGGGCAGGGTCAGTTCCAGCGCGACGGGTGCCGGTGGCCGGCCCGGGTCAGCCGCGGCGGCGTGACCATCCAGGCGGTGAGCATGGTCCTGGCGTGCCCGTGCAGGCAGAACACCTTGACGTGCTCGACCGGGCCGTCGGTGGACGGCCACACCCAGCGGGAGACGATCTCGGCCGCGACCTCGCAGCCGGGCTCGGGGCAGGCGACGATCTGGTTCATGGTGCGTTCCCTTCAACGCTGACCGGGCCGGGCGGGCGTGCGTTCGCCCGACCCGGGCAGTGTGGCCCGCCCGGGCCGCGCGGTCGGTGCCTGGCGGCACCCGGGGCCGGTGACGTTCGGCACAGCCCGGCCAGCGGCGGGAATCGGCCGCCGGCCGGCGGAGTTCCCTGGTCGGAGGCGATGCCCATGCGGAACTATCCGAAGCTCCTGCTGGTGGTCGCCGTCCTGCTGCTCGTGCTCGGTCTGGCCCTCACCGGCTGCCGCAAGGGTGACTCGGGCGGCGGTGGCGGCTACGGCTATCTGCCGGCGCCGACCCGGGTGGACGGGACGGCGAGCTAGACGGATCGCGACGGCGGCCGGGGCGTCAGGGTCCCGGCCGCTGGTCGACCAGCCCGAGGCGGTGGGCGACCGCCGCCGCCTCGACCCGGCTGGCCACCCCGAGCTTGGCCAGGATGTTGGACACGTGCACGCTGGCCGTCTTGGCGCTGATGAACAGCGTGTCGGCGACCTGGCGGTTGCTGCGGCCCTCGGCGACCAGGGCCAGCACCTCGAGCTCGCGGGGGGTCAGGCCGAGCCCGGCCCCGGGCGGCGGCTCGGCCCCCTCCGGCCCGGCGCCGTCGGTGGCGTCCCGGCGCAGGTCGACCCGGCCCAGCCGGGCCAGGTGCTCCACCTCGCCGCGCAGCGGCCCCGCGCCCAGGGCCACGGCCGCGGCGTGGGCCTGGCGGAGCAGGTCGGCCGCCTGCCCCCGGTCGCCGCGGCGGGCCAGCAGGGCCCCGGCGGCCCGCCACCGGGCCACGGCCAGCGGGTAGGGGTGGCCGGCGTCCTCCCAGGCGGCCACCGCGGCCAGCCAGCCCTCGGGGTCGTCGTGGCCCTGGGCCCGGGCCCACTCGGCCTCGCAGCTGGCCAGCAGGGCCCGCTGCCAGGCCACCTCGGAGCCGCCGAGGGTGCCGCCGGCCCAGCGCAGCAGCTCGGCCGCGACCAGCCGGGCGTCGGCGACCGTCTCGGGGTCGTGGCGGGCCACCGCCAGGGCCACCCGGTCGGCCTCGACCCGCAGCCCAAGGGCGAGCAGCATGCAGGCCCTGAGGTCGGTCAGCGGTCCCTGGAGGGCGGCCAGGCCGCCGGCCACGGCGGCCGCCGCCTCCTCCAGCCGGCCCTGCCAGGCCGCCACCTCGGCCTCGACGGCGGACAGCACCGGCGGGTACTGGACGGCGATGAACATGTCGCCGCTGAGGCGCCGGGCGGCGGCGACGTGGGCCAGGGCGGCCGCGAAGTCGCCCCGGCCGGCGTCCAGCACCGCCCGGGACTGGCGCAGGGTGACCGTGTTGAGGTCCTCGTCGTCGCCCAGCTCCAGGTAGGCGTCGGTGAGGCTGGCCGACTCCTCCCAGCGGCCCAGGTTGTAGAGGGAGGAGGCGGCGTTGCCGGCCAGGAAGGCCCCGAAGGTGCGGCGCAGGCCGGCGGCGCCGGCCACCTCCATGCCCTCGGCGGCCACCTCCACCGACTCCTCGAGGCGGCCGAGGTCCTCCAGGATGTCGGACAGGTTGACGCAGGCCCGGGCCTCGTCCTTGGCCGCGCCGAGCTCGGCGGCCAGCCGGCGCGCGTCCTCCAGGCAGGCCAGGCCGCGGTCGATCTGGTGCAGGCGGACGATCGCGGTGCCGAGGCTGTTGAGGGCGTGGCCCTCCACCACCCGGGCGCCGACCTGCCTGGCCACGGCGATCGCCTCCTCGCAGATCGCGGCCGCCTCGGCGAACCGGGCCCGCAGCATCAGCGCCTGGCCGAGCCCGGCCAGCACCCGGGCCCGGGCCCCCGAGGGCGCCGGCGGGACCAGCCGGACCGCCTCCTGGTAGGTCTCGAACGCCCCCGGCCGGCCGACGATCCGCAGGTGGAAGGCCAGACGCTCGGTGAGCTGAGCCGCACGCAGCGGCTCGGCGGCCGGGTCGATCTCGGCCAGGGCGGTGCGGACCAGGGCGACCGCCCGGTCGGTGGCGCCGCTGTTGGCGGCGGCCTCCCCCGTCCGGGCCAGCAGCTCGGCCTTGTCCATCCCGACCAGCGGCTCCCGGTCCACCGGGGCACTCCCTTGGGGTTCCCCGGACCCCTCCGGGCCGGTGCGGTCCCACAGCTCCAGGGCCCGCTCGAACTGGCGCTGGGCCTCGGCGAAGGCGTACGCGCGCTCGGCGGCCAGGCCGGCCGTGACCGCCGCCGGCAGGGCCCGCTCCAGGTCGTGGGCGGCGTACCAGTGCCAGGCGAGCTCGGCCGCCGGGCCGGGGTCGCCGGCCACGTCCCTGGCGGCGAGGGCGGCGGCGTAGCGGGCGTGCAGGCGGGTCCGCTCCCCGGGCAGCAGCTCGCCGTAGACGGCCTCCTTGACCAGGGCGTGGCGGAACCCGTAGGTGCCGTCGTCGGCGTCGGCCAGCAGCACCTGGGCCGAGACGGCTTCGCGGAGGGCGGCCAGCAGCTCGGTCTCGGGCAGGCCGGCCACCTCGGCCAGCAGGTCGTGGTCGACCCGGGTGCCGGCGGCCGAGGCCACCCGCAGCACCTGCTGGGCCGGCTCGGCCAGCAGCTCGATGCGGGCCAGGAGGGTGTCGCGCAGGCTCGGGGGCAGCTCGCCGTCGCTGGCCGTGGCGGCCAGCTCCTCGACGAAGAAGGCGTTGCCGCCGGAGCGGGCGTGGATCCGCTCGGCCAGGTCGGCCGGGACCGGGGCCCCCTGGATCCCGGCCAGCTGGGCCGCGACCTCGGCCGGGCCGAACCGGGCCAGCTCCAGGCGCTCGACCCGCCGGCCGCGGTCCAGCTCGGCCAGGAACGGCCGCAGCGGGTGGCGGCGGTGGAGCTCGTCGCTGCGGTAGGTCAGCACCAGCAGCAGGCGGCCGTGACGCAGGTTGCGGACCAGGTAGGCGAGCAGGTCGCGGGTCGAGCGGTCGGCCCAGTGGAGGTCCTCGACCACCAGCACGGCCGGGCGCTCCTCGCCGAGGCGCTCCAGCAGCCCCAGGAACAGCTCGAACAGCCGCCCCTGCTCCGACCACGGCCCGGGGGTGGTGGACAGCGCCGGGCCGGCGCCTCCCGGGTCGGCGAGGCTCAGGTCGTGGACGACGCCGCGCAGGGCCTCGATCAGGGGGGCGAAGGGCACGCCCTCGCCGCCCAGCTCCACACAGCCGCCGATCAGGACCGTGGCCCCGTTGGCGCGGGCGGCGGCGACCACCTCGCCGACCAGACGGGTCTTGCCGACCCCGGCCTCGCCGCCGACCAGCACCGCCGTCGGGGTGCCGGCGGCGGCCCGGTCGCCGGCCGCGGCCAGCCGGGCCAGCTCCTCGGCCCGGCCGATGAAGGTCGGGCTGGTGATCGTCGCCGTCATGTCCCCGAGTATGGGGCCGGCGGCCCCCGAAGCGAACGAGCCGGCGGTGGCGCCGGCTCGTTCCTGGCTGGGGATGACCGCGGTCACTGGCTGCCTCCTAGCGGCTGCGGCGCCCCGAGCGGAGGTGCAGGCGGCGGGCCTTGGCCTGGCGGGCCTGGCGGGCCTCGCGGCGGAGGATGTCGACGTGGTCGCGGGCGATGACGAACTGGATGGCCTGGTGCTGGAGCATCGGTACACCTCGCTGGCTGGTGGGCGGTTCCTCGATCATCACGGTATGGCTAAGACCCCCCGGTCCGGATCGGACAGGTGCCTTAGCTTCGGCCCGGCCCTACCTCACTTTCCGGGGGGCCCGGCTTAGCGGGATGATCCGGGGGCCGGAGCCGTCCAGACAGGAGGTGGCCCATGGCCACGCACGAGGTGCGGGTCGACTACGCCAGGACCCTTGGCGAGGAGCCGGGGACCGGGCACAACCGCTGGCACCCGGACATCCCGCCGGTGGTGACCTGCGACCCCGGCGACGAGGTGGTCCTCCAGACCCGCGACGCCTTCGACGGCCAGATGGGGCCGCAGGCCACCCTCGAGACGGTGGCCGGTCCCAACCTCAACGTGGTCCACCCGCTGACCGGCCCGGTGTACGTCAACGGGGCCGAGCCGGGCGACCTGCTCGAGGTCGAGATCCTCGAGGTCGAGCCGGACCGCTACGGCTACACCGTCCAGGTGCCCGGGTTCGGGTTCCTGCGCGACGAGTTCCCCGACCCGTACATGGCCCGCTGGCGGATCGGGGACGGCTGGGCCACCTCCGACGACCTGCCCGGGCTGCGCATCCCCGGCTCGCCGTTCATGGGCACCATCGGCCTGGCCCCCGACCGGGCCCTGCTGGAGCGGACCGTCGCCCGCGAGCAGGCCGCCATCGACCGGGGCGGGTTCGCGCTCCCGCCCGACCCGACCGACGCCGTCCCCTCGGACGCGGCCATCGCCGGCGAGGCCCTGCGGACCATCCCGCCCCGGGAGACGGCCGGCAACGTCGACATCAAGCAGCTCGGCCAGGGTGCCAAGCTCTACATCCCGGTGTACGCGGCCGGCGGGCTGTTCTCGGCCGGGGACGCCCACTTCGCCCAGGGCGACTCCGAGACGTGCGGGACGGCCATCGAGATGCGCTCGACCCTGCACGTGCGCTTCGCCGTCCACAAGGGCCGGGCCGCCGCCCGCGGCATCCAGGACCTCCAGTTCGCCCGGGACGACTACTACCTGCCGCCCGAGTTCGCCGCCCCCCGCCGGTTCTACGCCACCACCGGGCTGTCGGTCACCCGCGACGGCGAGAGCCGCCCCGAGGACCTCACCCTGGCCGCCCGCAACGCCCTGTTGAACATGATCGACCACCTGCAGGACCACGGCGGCTGGACCCGGCAGCAGGCCTACGCGATCTGCAGCGTGGCCGTGGACCTCAAGGTCAGCGAGGTCGTCGACGTGCCCTCGTTTGTCGTCTCGGCCTTTCTCCCACTGGAGATCTTCGAGTAGCGGTAGTCCCTGATCCATGTGGGGGGAGCTCGCTCCCCCCACGGCCCCCCAGGAGCGCCTGTGCCAGGGTCAGGGCCGGGCGTCGCCTTCCGGCTGGTCGCCGAGGACGGTGACCAGCCACTGGGCGACCGACTGGGCCGACAGCTGGCTCTGGCCGACGGCCCGGTACATCGCCTCCAGGTCGGCGTAGTCGAGCATGGCCAGGGAGCCGTCCTCCATGGCCCGCTGCAGCGACCAGCCCTGGTCGGCCAGGACCTGGTCGATGGCCTGCTGGCCGGCGTCGACGGCGTCGTCGCGGTGCTGGGAGGCGAGCCACTGGCGGATCTTGACGTGGGCCTGGGGGCTCTTCACGAACCCGAGCCACTCCTTGGACGGGCCCGGGTACTCGGCGTCGGAGGTGAGGATCTCGACCACGTCCCCGTCGGACAGCTCGCTGGCCAGGGGGACGAGCTGGCCGTTGACCCTGGCGCCGATGCAGTGGTGGCCGAGCTCGGCCCGCAGGGCGTAGGCCATGTCGACCGGGGTGGCCCCGGCCGGCAGGGTGATGGCGTCGCCCTTGGGGGTGAAGACCAGCACCTCGTGGTCGGACAGGTCCGAGCGCAGCGACTCCAGGAACTCGCCCGGGTCGGACACCGCCCGCTGCCAGTCCAGCAGCCGGTGCAGCCAGACCAGGTCGTCGGCGTTGCCGGTGGGGTCGCCCTGGCCGTTGTTGGCCCGCCGTCCCCGGGCCGCCTCGCGGGCCTGGGCGATGACCCCGTACTCGGCGGTGCGGTGCATCGCCTCGGTGCGGATGTGGACCTCGACCGGCTCGTCGCCGGGGCCGATGACGGTGGTGTGCAGCGACTGGTAGCCGTTGAGCTTGGGGGCGGCGATGAAGTCCTTGAACCGGCCCGGCACCGGGTGCCAGCGCCCGTGGACGGCGCCGAGGGCGATGTAGCAGTCGCTGGGGCCGCCGGCGACCACGACCAGGATCCGGTCGGGGTCGTGGATCTCGCGGCTGCCCCGCTCCAGCATGGTCTGGTAGATCGAGTAGTAGTGGCGGGGGTGGGGGCTGACCGCGGCCTTGGTCCTGGCCGACCGGAGGTCGGCCGCGACCTGGCGGACCAGCATGGCCACGTGGTCGCGGCGGGTGGGGTCGCGGGAGTCGATGACTTGAACGATCTCGTCGTACTCCGCCGGGTGCAGGGTGGCGAAGGCCAGGTCCTCAAGGTCGCGGCGGACCACCTGGAGCCCGAGCCGGTTGGCCAGGGGGGCCAGCACCTCCAGGGTCGCCCTGGCCGTGCGCTGCTGCTTGTGGGCCGGCTGGAAGCTGAGGGTGCGCATGTTGTGGAGCCGGTCGGCGAGCTTGATGATCAGGACCCGGAGGTCGAGGGCCATGGCCACGATCATCTTGCGGATGGTCTCGGCCTCGGCGGCCTGGCCGAACTCCATCTTGTCGAGCTTGGTCACCCCGTCGACCAGGTGGGTGACCTCGTCGCCGAAGTCCTCGCGGGTCTGCTCCAGGGTATAGCCGGTGTCCTCGACGGTGTCGTGGAGCAGGGCCGCGACCAGGGTGGTGGTGTCCATGCCGAGCTCGGCCAGGATCAGGGCCACGGCCACCGGGTGGGTGATGAAGGGCTCGCCGCTGGTGCGCTGCTGACCCCGGTGCTCGCGCTCGGCGACCTCGTAGGCCTGGTTGAGCAGGCGCAGGTCGGCCTTGGGATGGGCGGCCCGGTGGGCGGCGACCAGGGCCTCCAGCGGGGTCTGGTTGGCCGCGCCGTGGCCGAAGGGGTGCCTGGAGCGGGCGGCGAGCGCGCGCACGCGCCGGCCCAGCGGCCGCGCCGAAGCCGGCGCAGCCGGGCTGCCCGACCCGGGTACCGGGGCGGTGTCGGGCACGGCGCGGTCGACCTCAGACCCCACTCGGTCACCTCATTCCAAGGCCGCCGGGGGCATGCTCGTGCAGGCCCCCGGGGATCCTATGGTAACGGGGGTCACCAAACCGTGAGTTCTGCGATCTTCTCGTTCCCCTCGTATCACTTATGTGGAAGAATCTGGCCCGCACCGACGACACCTGGGGGGCAGGTCGTGAACACCGAGGAGGAGCGCCGCACGGCGTTCGTGGAGCTGGAGATGGCCGCGGTCTGGCAGGGGCACGAGCGGGGCGTGGTGACGGCCGAGGAGGTCAAGGCGCGGCTCGAGGAGCTGGAGCGGCTCCTGTGGCGGCGCGTGCTCGGCCGGCTACGGAAGGTGACGCCCGAGGCCAGCGTCTACGTGGGCTTCGCCGTCGGGAAGGAGGCGGCGAAGGAGCTTGCCTGACGCGGTCCTGGGCAGGGAGGGCACCAGGACCAGCTCCCGGGGCGCCTTGGCCGCGGCCAGCCGCTCCAGGGTGAAGGACCGCAGCTCGGCGAGGGTCGGGGGCCGCTCCGGGTCGGTGGGGACGACGAAGGCGGCCACCCGCTGGCCCCACTCGGGGTCGGCCCGCCCGGCCACGGCCACCTCGGCCACCCCCGGGTGGGTCGCCAGCACCGCCTCGACCTCGTCGGGCTGGAGGTTCACCCCACCGCTGATGATCAGGTCGTCCCGCCGCCCGAGGACCGTCAGCCGCCCGTCCGGCCCGACGCGGCCCAGGTCGCCGGTGTGCAGCCACCCGCCCCGGAGGGCCGCCGCCGTCCGGTCCGGGTCGCCCCGGTAGCGGCGGAACAGCATCGGCCCCCGGATGAGGAGCTCGTCCTCGGGGCCGGTCCTGACCTCGGTGCCGGGCAGGGGGTGGCCGTCGTGGGTCATGCCGCCGACGGTCTCGGTGAGGCCGTAGGTGCGGACCAGGTGGACGCCGCGGGTGGTGGCCTCGGCGACCAGGGGGGCGGGGACGGGGCCGCCGCCGAGGAGGACCCGGCGGAAGCGGCCGGCATGGTCGCCGGCGGCCAGGAGGCGGCGGAGCTGGGTTGGGACCAGCGAGACCAGGGTCGCCCGGCCGGCGGCGTCGGCCACGGCGGCGGGGTCGAAGCGGTCGTGGACCTCGACCGGGAGGCCGGTGTGCCAGGCTCGGGCGACCACGGCCAGCCCGGCCACCCCGTGCACGGGCACACAGCACAGCCAGCGGTCGGTCGGCCCCGCCTCCAGGGACCGGGAGGTGGCCGTGGCCGACCAGGCGATGGCGTCGGCCCCCAGCTCGACCAGCTTGGGGGCGCCGGCGGTGCCCGAGGTGGCCACCACCGCCGCCACCCCCGTCTCGACCGGCCGGCCGGCCGGCAGCGCCCGGCGCCCGTCGCCGTCGACCAGGTGGGTCGGGCGGGCCGCGGCCAGGACGGCGGCCAGCTCCGGGGCCGGAGCGTCCACATCCAGCGGCAGGACGGCCTCGCCGGCCTCCCAGGCGGCCACCACCGCGCCGGCCGCGGCCGGGCGGGGCAGGACGAGGGCGACCAGCGCGCCAGAGGGCGACATGGGCAGGTAGGCTAGCAGGGCCGTCGTCCCGACCCCCGCCCGTCCGAGGAGCGCGAACCCCGTGGAGTGGCAGCAGCAGGGCACCTGGACCGACATCTCGTACGAGACGGCGGAGGGGATCGCCAAGATCACCATCCGCCGGCCGGAGGTGCGCAACGCCTTCCGTCCCAAGACCCTCTTCGAGCTCCAGGACGCCTTCGAGCTCGCCCGGGACGACCCGGCCATCGGGGTCATCATCCTCACCGGCCAGGGCCCCGACGCCTTCTGCTCCGGCGGCGACCAGCGCATCCGCGGCGACGACGGCTACGTCGACGAGCGCGGGATCGGCCGCCTGAACGTGCTCGACCTCCAGATCCAGATCCGGCGCCTCCCCAAGCCGGTGATCGCCATGGTCGCCGGCTACGCCATCGGCGGCGGCCACGTCCTGCACCTGGTCTGCGACCTGACCGTCGCCGCCGACAACGCCCGCTTCGGCCAGACCGGCCCACGGGTCGGGTCCTTCGACGGCGGCTACGGCATGGGCATGCTGGCCCGCACCGTGGGCCGCAAGAAGGCGGCCGAGATCTGGTTCCTGTGCCGCCAGTACGACGCCGACGAGGCCCTGGCGATGGGCCTGGTCAACACCGTGGTCCCCCTGGCCGACCTGGAGCGGGAGACGGTCGAGTGGTGCCGGCGGATCCTGGAGCACAGCCCGCTGGCCCTGCGCATGCTCAAGGCCGGCCTCAACGCCGACACCGACGGCCTGGCCGGGGTCCAGCAGCTGGCCGGCGACGCCACCCTCCTCTACTACATGACCGAGGAGGCCCAGGAGGGCCGCAACGCCTACCG